>JALVAD010000452.1 GCA_027011385.1 Saprospiraceae bacterium
ATTATATAAAAATAAATGATATAGGGATTGACCAAGGGGAAGTGATATTAAAAATAAAAATAACAGACTTTAATAATAAATCAGCAGAGATTACAAAAAAATTGCCGGGACTAGGTAATTTTATTGTTTATAACAAAGAGTTGCGTCTATCTGAATTCTCTGGAATAAGTGCATTGGACTTAACAGATATTAAAGAGATATGTTTTAAATTTACATCCCGTGACAAATCTATTGATTATAGAATGGGAGATATTTGGATATGTGAATTTACTGATTGCAATGTGGCAGTGAATCCTTTGGTTGCAGAGTTGTGCCAAGGAGATAGTGTTGATATCAGCGCATCAGCAGGATGTGTCGATATCGTTAATTATGTATGGGATAATGGACTTGGTATTGGTGCTAAACACCGTGTATCGCCAGATAAAAGCACGGTGTATTATGTCACTGCTTCAGATGCCTATGGTTGTACTTCTACTGATTCTATAGTTGTAAAAGTAAATAAAAAACCTACAATTCATCTTCCTTCCAATCTCGGTATGTGTAAAGGGGATACTTTGGATATTGAAGTAGAGAACCTCACTGGTCTAGCTCCATTCAAGTATATATGGAATACGGGTGATACAACCAAGATAATAAAAGTTTCACCTGCTTCTAATACAGTTTATAGTGTTACAGTACTTGATGCAAATAATTGTAGTTCTGAAACTAAAGATGTAACTGTTGAAGTCTATCCAACACCTTCTGTAGATTTAAGTTCTACTATCGCTGATTGTGCAGAAAGCAATGGTTCTGCCACAGCAGTAGCCAATGGTGGCATTCCACCTTATAGTTACGAATGGAGCAATGGTATAAAAACGGACATTAATTCAGCTTTGCCTGCAGGTAATTATACCATTACTATTACTGATGCTAATGGTTGTACAGTTGTAGACCAGGTAGTTGTTGCGGAAAAAGATTGTGGTTTGCTTGGGAATTATGTGTGGGAAGATAGTAACTATAATGGAATTCAAGACTCTAATGAAAACGGGATTGAAAATGTAAAAGTTGAATTATTTGATGAAGATAAGAATCTATTGGATACGACTTTGACTGATAAAAATGGTAACTATTACTTCTATAGCCTTCATCAAAGCGATTACTATGTCAAATTTACTAAACCAATTGATTACTATTCTACAAAAAGTAATATTGATCAGGATAATTCTGATAGTGATGCAGACTTATCTACAGGATTTACAGAATTGATTACACTTGATAAATATGAAAAGGATAGCACAATAGATGCTGGTTTTTATAGATTAGCAAGCATAGGTGATACGGTTTGGGTTGATGAAAATGGAAACGGAATACAAGAATCCGATGAAGTCGGTTTGAGTAATGTTGTAGTTAAACTGCTTGATTGTGATGATAATGAGATAAATACAACAATAACTGACCAAAATGGAAAATATATTTTTGAAGACCTAAATCCTGGAGATTACAAAATACAGTTTATTTTACCTTCAGGTTATAAATTTACAACTAGTAAATATGGCACTGATATAAATGTAGATAGTGATGCAGATGAGTTAACAGGTAAAACTGATTGTGAAAGTCTTAAAAGCGGAGAAAATAATTTAACATTTGATGCGGGGGTTTATATTCCTGCAAGTTTAGGAGATATAGTTTGGTTAGATAAAAATGCAAATGGAATACAAGATCAAGGAGAACCCGGAATATCTGGAGTATCGGTAATACTAAATGATTGTGCAGGTAGTCCTTTAGATACAGTTGAAACTGATGCCAACGGAAAATATTTGTTTGATAATCTGATTCCAGGAGATTATAAGATATCATTTATAATGCCTACTGGATATCAGTTATCAGATGCAAATTCAGGTGATGATGCAACGGATAGCGATATAGAACAAAACGGATACAGCATATGCGAATCATTGGAGAGTGGAGAGAATAATCTTACTTATGATATAGGATTGTATGAATTTGTAAGCATTGGAGACTATGTTTGGGTTGACATGAATGGAGATGGAATTCAAAATCCGGCTGAATCCGGTATTGAAGGGGTTACAGTAGAACTTCAAGATTGTTCAGGGACAGTTTTATCAACAATGGAGACTGATAATTTAGGTGAATATCTATTTGATAGTTTAACTCCGGGTAACTACAGAATTAAATTTGTTTTACCAACAGACTATCATTTTACCGGTAAAGATATTAGTAACGATAATATTGATAGTGATGCAAATAATTATGGAATCACCATTTGTGAGGAACTTGAAAGTGGGGAGAACAACCTGACATATGATGCAGGTATTTATCAATATGCAGAGATAGGAGATAAGGTTTGGCTAGATGATAATGGTAACGGAATACAAGATCCCGGAGAGGCAGGAAAAGAAAATGTAAAAGTTGAGCTATTGGATTGCTCCAATATTTTAATTGAGACACAATATACAGATCCTTTGGGGAATTACTTGTTTGATAATCTTGTTCCGGGACAATATAAGCTCAAATTTTATGCGCCAACAGATTACTCATTTACTACGAAAGATAATACTGTTGATAGTTCTGATAGTGATGTAAATGAATATACGGGTGAAACAGATTGTGAAGTTTTAGTAAGTGATGAACAAAATCTCGATTACGATGCAGGTTTAGTTTATTTTGCTAGCCTTGGAGATTATGTATGGGAAGATATCAATGGAGACGGAATCCAACAAGGGGATGAACCAACTGTTCCAAATGTGGAAATAAGATTGTATCAATGGAATGCAGGTAGTTTTGTATATAAGAGCAGCAAGTTTACTGATACGCAAGGAAAATATCTATTTGATGAACTTACATCTGGTAATTATTATATTAAAGTCGTTCCTCCAGCAGAGTATGATGTGACCTTTGCAAATGTAGGTAATGATGATAGCATTGATTGTGATATAGACAATACTAATGGGGGGAATACTTCAAAAGTTATAAATTTATCTCCTGGAGAAGATGATTTGACATGGGATATTGGATTATATCGATGTGCTTCAATTGGGGATTTGATTTGGAGCGATTATGTACAAAATGATGTTTATGATTCTGAAGAAGGTGGTATTGATGGTGTTTTAGTGAAATTGTGGAGAAAAGATGGTAGCAATTATATTTATTATGACAATACTTACTCAACTTATAAACCAAGTTCAATCTGTGGAAGTGGATATTGGTCATTTTGTGTAGCTCCCGGTGAGTATTATGTAGAATTTGCAGGGATGAATGGGACAGATTTTATTCATGTTGCACCAAATGCAGGCAATGATGATACTGTTGATAGCGATATTGATGATTCACATGGACTAAATACTACAGCTAATTATATTTTGTCTTCAGGTGATTCAATCACCCATGTATATGCTGGATTTTATAAAGAATATTCAATATTTGGTAAAGCTTGGATTGATGATGATGAAGATGGAATCAGGGCAGATGACGAAGATGTATTTGGTAATATAGAAGTAGAATTATATAATGACTTGGGATATTTGACTAGTGTATATACTGATGTGAATGGAGATTATACTTTTGGCTCACTTGATCCTGGCGATTATTATATAAAATTTGAATTACCATCAGATTACTATTTTACAGCTCCTAATCAAGGTGGTGATAATAGTTTTGACTCTGATGTTACAGGTAATAATGGAAATAATACTACCAATTGGTTCAATATAGAAGAAGGTGAAAATATCGATGCGGGATACGTTCCAATTACTGGTGCAAATGGATTTTCAGTGTTTCCTAATCCTTCTACAAATAAAGTGAAAATTGATTTTCTTGGAAAAAGAGATGAAAATATTTCTTTGTATATTTTAAATCCAAATGGGGAAGTTTACTTTAAAGATGAAAAAATGAAATCAAAGGAGAATAAAATATTACACAAAGAAATTGATATCGAGAGTATACCAAGCGGAGTGTATCAGGTGTTTATCAAATCAAATAATAAACTCTACAGATCTAAATTTTTAAAGATAGGTAAATAGTACTATTAGATATTAAACAAAGTTTACTTTTTTAAAGAAGCCTCAATGTTTTGGGGCTTTTTTTATGTGTTTTAATGCAAGGGGTTGACTTGTATTGTTTTTTAGATTATCTTTGTACTTCATTAAATCCCCTGATATGAAAAATATACACCTTGGTTTAGGTCTGCAAAAGTTTATTGTCATAGTTTTCTTTCCGGATTATTTCTCTCCGGAGCTTTTGCAAAACAAAATTCTAATCGCAACAATATTACGGAGAAAGGAAATCCAGTTGATAGCACTACTTTTTCAATGGATACCGTCTGTGGAAATATCGGAGATACGGTTTTTGTTAATTTATTTTGTAATGACTTTAATAATGTAGAATATTTTCTTGGAAGGATTAAATATGATCCTAATGTCATTAAATTTATAGATATTATTAAGAAAGAAATTTATGTTGATTTTAGACAAGGTTTTGATGGTAGTATTTCTACTTTTAAATATTTACCCAAGCCAACCACCTTGCCTGATGGAGATACATTATTTAAACTTAGTTTTGTGATAAAAGGAGATATGGGTGAAAATAGTCCATTGATTTCGTTCTATAATATTGCTTGGGAGAATGGAGAGAGTTTTGTAGATTGCAATCAAGGTATGGTTTGTGTAAAAACACCTAATGGTCTATATTTATCAACTGATTATTGTGGATCTCCAAAGGGAGTTCCAAATTCAATACTCAATATGAAAGTTTTTAATGGGATACCTCCTTATAGATATATTTTGAGAGATAGTAGTGGGAATATGGTTGATTCGGATACTATTTTTAACGAGCAAGAAGAGAAAAGTATCACGGAATTATTCCCAGGCAATTATAATATGAGCATAATTGACTCAAATTTTGATACCTTGGATAAAAGTATTTTTATATCTGAGATGCTTCCCTTTGGATTCGATACAATTATTGTGAAAAATGAGTGCTTTGATAAGGAAAAGGGAAGTATAGAATTTAAAATTAATAATGCCGAACAAGGTGATTATTCATCAAAATGGTCAAACAATACTTATAATCAAAATATTATTGATTGGTTGGATGTTGGAGATTATGGCTTAACTATTACCCAAACTGAGACAGGTTGCCAATTGGATACAATTATTACAATTGAGAGTGAAAAGTTTGATGTCGATAAAAGGATTATTCAAGATGTGACATGCTATGGTAATTGTGATGGCTCTATTGAAGTGCGTGTTGACACGATGAGTGGAGAAGATTATCGTTTTGAATGGACTGAAGGTTCATCTTCAAGTAAGATCAGTGATTTATGTGCCGGATATCATGATGTAAAAATTATATCCCGAGGTAACTGTATTCTAGATAAAAGTTACTATGTAAGTCAACCAAAGGAAATAAATGTTGAGCTTGATAGTGTTTTTGATATTACTTTTGCTGAAAGCTTTGGTGCGATATATATAAGTATGGACTCAGATAATTACTATTACAAATGGCAAGGTCCGAATAATTTTACAAGTAATGAAGAAGATATTGATAGTTTGGTAAATGAAGGAAGCTACATCTTGACTGCTACTAATAAAATCACGGGATGCAGTGTGGATACAATTTTCCGTATCAACAAATATCTAGAAAATGTTAATGATTTATCTGGACAAAACATAAGAGTCTATCCAATTCCTGCTGATAGCAAACTCTATATTGATTTTAAAGAGCCGTTTGATTCAAAAATCGTTGTCTATGATATCACAGGTAAAGTGAGAAAAGATTTAGTAGCTAAAAGCTCAAATAAATTGATGTTAGATTTTTCCGATTTGAAGAATGGTCTATATATTCTAAAAATAGAAGTAAAAGGGATGTCTATTTATAAAAAGTTAATAATGAATAGATAGAAGCTAGTGTCAAGTCAAAGATAAAATTTCGTGTAAATTGAATTCGCTAAGAGGTTAAAAACCTTTAGCTCAGTGTATGCTTTACCATGAGCCAAAGGTTTTTGACCTCTTGGCGACATCCATAAACATCAACCCGAACATTACACTTGACTTGACACTAGTAAATTGGCACTAAACTATTTGCAATCCCATACCCAGTCGGATAGGGGATAAGCTTTTTTAGTGAAAGAATAATGCCACCACTCCGTTCTAATAGATCTGAAGCCGTGACTTTCAAGCAGTGATTTTAGAAGTTTCCTGTTTTTTAATACTTCTTTGGGTAAGTTTGTGGTAGTTTGATAGGCTTTGACTCCAAAATAATCATAGCTTGTTCCCATATCTAATTGATGTCCATCTTTATCTGTAATTGTAAGGTCAACTGCTAGACCTCTGTTGTGCATTGAACCTTTTGATGGAGGTGTTACATATCTTGCATCAGGCATGATGTTCCATAGTTTTTGCTGGATTGGTCTTGGGCGGTAGCAATCAAATAGTTTTATTTTTAGACCTTTTACTTTTAGTTCTTTATTGATTTTTAATATTTCATTTGCTATTTCCGGTCTTAAAAAACATCGAGGACAATCGTATAGTTGCATTTTTACAAAATTGTTTGTGGTCGCATAGCGAATATCCAGTTTTATTATGGAATCCTTTATTTCTGTCCAAAGCAAAGTATCATAATCAGCAAATATTTTCTTCTCAATCTTTTTGTTCTGCAAAACAGAATCGATTTTTGGCTTATTTTCACCGATTTTATTGATTTCTTTAGCTTTGTTTTCGCGACAAGCAGTAAATGAAATTATTAAGCATATTAATGTTAAGTATCTTACTAGAGTAG
>JALVAD010000453.1 GCA_027011385.1 Saprospiraceae bacterium
AACTGATTCTCTGCAAATTATACTTATAAATAATATTTAACATATTAATCATAAACACGAAATTACTCCAAATAAATATTTATACATTTTATAAACAAAGAATATTATTCTACAATATCTCCTTTTACTTAAACCCCGCCAAATCTTATTGTTTTAATTTCTCAAAATAAACATATACTTTTGTGACAAAATTATTTAATATGAATTTATCAGTAAACTATCTTGGATTAAAGTTGAAGTCTCCTATTATTGCGGGGAGTTCTTCTCTGACTATGAACTTAAATAATCTCAAAAAGATTGAGAAAGCTGGAGCCGGTGCTATTATTTTAAGATCATTATTTGAAGAAGAAATCACCTTGGAATATAATCATTTGGTTAAAGCCGGAGTAGAAAGTGAAGGTTATATGGATTATTACGATGTAAAAATCAAAAATGATAATATAAATAACTATCTAGAGTATATCAAAGATGCCAAAGCGACAGTAAATATACCTATCATAGCGAGTATTAACTGTACTAGTTCACACGAATGGACTTACTTTGCTAAAAAGCTTGAAGAAGCAGGTGCTGATGCTATTGAGCTTAACATGTTTATAATGCCTTCTGATTTTGATAAAACTTGTACTGAAGTACAAAATATCTATATGGATATAATTGATAAGGTCAAAACCAACACAAAACTTCCCATATCAGTAAAATTGAGTTACTACTTTGCAGATTTAGCTAGATTTGTAAAAGAGATTTCCTCAAAAGTAGATGGAGTAGTTTTATTCAATAGATTTTTCCATCCCGATTTTGATATAGAAAACTTCAAAATCACATCTACAAATGTATTGAGTAGAACAACCGATATCGCTATTTCTTTAAGATGGATTTCGATATTAGCTGGAAAAGTTGATAGCAGTTTGATCGCTTCAACAGGTGTACACGACGGACAATCTGTAATTAAGGAAATTTTAGCCGGAGCTGATGCTACACAGGTTGTTTCAGCTTTGTATAAGCACGGAATAGAGTATATTGAAGATATGACTACTGAGTTAAAAGATTGGATGCAAAGACACGAATTCGATTCTCTTGATGATTTTAGAGGAAAGATGAGCCAAAAGAATATTGAAAATCCTGCGGTAGTAGAAAGAGTACAGTTTATGAACTATTTTGAATCAAAAAAATATGATTTCGAATAATAATAGCATTATTTCAAATTCATATAAAAGACAATAAACAATGAAGAGTGATTATTTTAAAAAATTAAGTTTCGGGACAAAAATGTCAAGATTCTTTATGAATTGGATATTTCTAATGATGGTTTGGTTAGGCTTTACCAATTCATTTGCTCCACAAGAACTATTAGTTGGAGTATTTTTGACTGCTTTGATTTCTTTTTTAGGAATCAGGCTTTTTACCTGTTGTGATTTATCATTATTGCACCCTGTACGACTCTTCAATATTTTGAAATTTATTGTAGTGTTTTTAATCGCATTAATAAAATCCAACTTGGATGTTGCGAGAAGGGTTTTGTCCCCCTCACTACCAATAAATCCCGGAATAGTCAAATTCAAAACCAAATTAACCAAGAATTTTGCCAAAATGGTTTTGGCTAACAGTATCACTTTAACACCGGGAACGCTAACCATTGATATTGTGGACGACACATTTTATATACATTGGATTGATACATTGACTACAAATCCTGAAGAAGCATTTAAAGAGATTGCAGAACAATTTGAAGAAATACTTTTAAAAATATTTTAAAATGAATTATATAATATATTTTTCCTTAACAGTAATGATTTTGGCTTTGATTTTAGCCGCAATTCGTTTTTACAAAGGACCATCTGCCGGAGATAGAACATTGGCATTGGATACTATGACAACTATAGGCGTTTCCGGAATTGTACTTCTCTCTTATATGTACAATAGATATATATATTTAGATGTGGCATTAGTATATGGAGTACTTGGTTTTATCGGAGTTATTGTTATTGCAAGATATTTAGAAAAAGCATTATGAGTATACTTGAAATTTTAGGCGGAATATCATTAGTTATAGGAAGTATTTTTCTATTTCTAGGTTCATTGGGAATATACAGAATGCCCGATGTATTTAACAGACTACAAGCAGGAACAAAGGCTTCAACACTTGGAGCTATGGCAACTATTTTGGGCGTAGGATTATTGGCACCGGGATGGATTCTTAAGATAATAATCATCATTCTTTTTATCGGATACTCAAATCCTATCAGTTCACACGCATTAGCCAGGGCGATGCATAAGAGAAAAGCCTTTATGTACTTCAAGGGGGAAGAAATCGATGCTTATAAAGAAATTGAAGAAAAAGATAATACTGAAAAATGATATATATAATTTTAACATTGACCTTATTATTGCTAATGATTGCTTCAGCAGTCTATGCAATATGGCAAAAAGACCTTTTATATGCTGTAATAGCATCTGGAATATTGAGTCTGTTTTTGTCAATAGTTTTTTTAATACTCCAAGCGCCTGATGTCGCATTGACTGAAGCAGCCATTGGAGTTGCTCTAACAACTATAATTTTCATTATCGCCATCAGAAATACAGTCAGGTTTGAGGATGAGCACGATAAGAAGAACGTAAAAACTACTACAAAATGAAGAAAGTAATAGTATTAATATCGCTTGGAATACTGGGATTTTATCTAATAGATATCTTCTTGGGTATTGGTTTCGGAGTTCCTCATTTTACCAATGGTGTAAAAGACTTGTATCTATCCAATAGTAAAGATACACTAAAGGTATCAAATGTCGTCACAGCTATTGTTGTAAACTTTAGAGGTTTTGACACATTGGGCGAAGTGACGGTTCTGTTCTTAGCTTCTACCGCTTTGGGTGGAATATTATACAAAAAGAGACACCATGTTGGAGAAAGATCTGTGCTTTTTCCCGCAAGTCAAGTGGTTATGTCCGGAGCAAAATTATTATTTCCATCTATCGTTTTACTCGGAGCATATGTATTTATTCACGGACATTTATCACCGGGTGGAGGTTTTCAAGGAGGAACAATCATAGCTACAGGATTTCTATTGATGCTTTTGACATATAGAAACTATTCTGTGAGCCACAATAGACTTGTATATTTTGAATCACTGGCAGGAATATTATTTGTCAGTATAGGATTAGTAGGATATTTTTCCAAGGGAAGTTTTCTTGAAAATGTTCTTCCTGTAGGAAATATGAATGAATTGTTCAGCGGAGGAGTAATAGGTATCATATACATCGCTGTTGGTTTCAAAGTAGCAGCTGAATTGACGGGAATTATTTACACGGTATTACATGAAAAAGACTAAAGAATGGAAAAATATTTAAACATATTGAATATTGCTATATACGGTTCGGCAGTACTTTTGATGCTGATTGGCTTATATGGTGCATTGACAAAGAAATCCCTTATAAAAATTGTATTGGGACTTTCGATATTGGATTCTGGAGTTCACTTATTGATGATTGCTATCGGATACTTAAAAGACGGTACCGCACCAATATTTTCTCCGGGAAATGAAGACAAAATGAATATTATGGTTGACCCTATTCCACAAGCTCTTGTTTTGACGGCTATTGTAATTGGTTTTGGGGTTACAGCGGTAGCCTTATCTCTTGTGATTAGACTATACAGACATCATAATACATTAAGAATTGACGAAATAAAGAAATTAAAATGGTAGGATCACCGGTATTATTTGTAGCGATTCCTTTGCTAGCGGCCTTTATTATTCCGCTCGCAGGAATGATGTGGAAGAATTCGGTTCGCGTAATCCCCGGATTAGTCCTTGCGTTTATGTTTTTCTTATCTATATCATTGATGGGATACGTAAATGAACACGGAACAATTGTAGAAGTACTTGCCGGATGGAAACCTCCAATCGGCATAAATCTTGTTTTTAGCCCATTTACAGGATTCTTGACTACTTTGATGACTTTCCTTGGATTTATAGTATGGCTTTACAGCTATAAATTCAAAAGAAATGTTGATTTTGAACCTTCAATGAAGTATTTTATGCTTTTGATGTTGTTGGTGACAGGTTCTGTCGGTATTGTATTGACAGGTGATATTTTCAATATGTTTGTATTCATTGAAATAGTCAGTATTTCAGGATACGGGCTTACTTCCTTTTATACAAGGCGGGATAGTGCTGAAGCGGCTTTCAAATTCCTTTTTATGGGTGCAATAGCATCTACTTTCCTTTTAATAGCGATAATGATTATTTATTCTCAACTCGGAACTCTTAATATTGCGGATATAGCTGATAAGATGCCGATGATGAACCATAAATTGAAAGTACTATCTCTTGTGTTTTTCATTTTGGCAATCGGAGTTGAAGCGGAAATATTTCCTCTCAACGGATGGGCTCCTGATGTATATACTGAAGCACCCGGACCAATCGGTGCTGCATTTGCCGGAATAGTAGTTAAAGCAGCCATTTATGCCAGCGTCAGATTGGTATATACAATGTATGATTTTTCCGGAGCATTTGATTTGTTTATCATAATCGGACTTATTACCTTTATTATGGCTGAAACAACTGCTCTAAGACAAGACCAACTAAAAAGAATGTTAGCATATTCAAGTATCGGTCAAATGGGATTGGTGATGATTGCTTTTGGTATAGGCACAAAGGAAGGAGTTTATGCTGCATTATTCTTAATGTTTAACCACGCTATCATAAAATCATTACTATTTTTCTCAGGTAGTTATTTGGTATTTAATAAAAAGAATAAATATATCAAACACGTAAATGGTATGGGCAAATACTTACCGATTACATCCGTATTATTTACCATTGGAGCTTTTGCAATAATAGGTCTCCCACCCTTTGCAGGTTTTTGGAGTAAACTAGCAATATTGACAGCGGCAGCGGACAATAAAATGGTTGTTTTGATTGCGGTAATACTCATAATAAGCATTCTTGAAGCAGTCTATTATTTAAGAGTAGTCAATAGAATTTATTTCTATGATAAAAAAGAAAAAACAGAGCCAAAAAAGCCTTCGATAAATGCATTGGTAGCAATGATAAGCTTAGGAATAATAGTATTGGTAATTGGATTTTATCCTGATTTGATTTCCGGAATTTTAGATAGAGCAGCAGCAGATTTAATGGACAAGGGAAATTATATTAAGGACGTATTGACTTTAAACAAATAACTATGGATATAATAATATTAATACTAATTGTATTTTTTGCCGGAGCTATTTTAACTGCATTTTCAGGAAAAATATCAACCTTAGTTCAAGATATACTATTTTTGGTAACATTGATAGTACCCGCAATTCTTTTCTTTACAGGAGTTGAAATGAATACAGAAACAGTTATTTCTTTCAATAAAACACCATTGACTCTTGGGATGACACCATTGAGCTATTATTTTGCTTTGATAGTAATGGGATTAGCGGTATTGGCAGGAGCATATACCATAGGTCAAATGAACGGTAAAAAAAGAAAAGGATATTTCTATCTGAACTATATTCTCAGTATAGGAGCGATGTTTGGGATATTGATGAGCAAAGACCTTGTATCATTCTTTATATTTTGGGAAATAATGACTTGGGCTTCTTATCTGATCGTCATTTATAATGGTAAAAATGTACAAAAAATAGGAATAAAATATTTTGTAATGAGTGCGATTGGTGCTTATGCTATGCTTATGGCTATAGTTATCACTCATTCATTAACCGGATCTTTTCTGATTTCAGATTTAATTTCAGGTTTTGGTAGTTGGAATCACGGTATGCAAATACTTATTCCTGTATTATTGCTAGTCGGTTTTGGTGTAAAAGCAGCAATAATGCCTTTGCATATATGGGCACCGGATGCATATAGTAATTCTCCGATGTCATATACAGCAATTTTTTCAGGTGCATTATCAAAAATGGGCGTTTACGGAATGGTAATCGTATTTTTAACATTACTAACAAAAGTTCCTGAAGGTGCATTGATAAGAGATATTGTAGCTTGGTTAGCAGCTATAACTGCTGCGATATCCACATTATATGCTATCAAGCAAGATGACGCTAAGAGATTATTGGCTTATTCATCTATCGGACAATTAGGATATATTGTCATTGGAGTTGCCATTGGAACACCGATGTCAATGCTAGCAGGACTTTTCTTGGCTTTTATGCACGGAGTATTCAAATCTACACTTTTTATGGTCGTTGGGGCAATTGAAAAACAAACCGGCACAACAGACTTTAGAGAAATTACAGGATTAATCAGAAAAATGCCTTGGACTTTTCTTGCTGCATTGATATCGATTATAGCTTTGGCAGGTATTCCCCCTTTAGGTGGTTTTGTCGGAAAGTGGATGCTTTATGAATCATTAATTCAAAGTGATCATTTTATGTTGGTTACTTTAGTTTTCTTTTCAAGTACAGCTGCGTTTTTATATTGTTACAAAATTCTTTTTGGATTTTTCCTTGGTCAAGAAGAAAAGGAATGGTCTCACGTGAAAGAAGCACCGGCAATAATGGTCGTTCCAATGTTGATTCTATCAATCATTTCTGTAGTACTTGGTACTTTTCCCCAATTGATAATGAAGCCTATTAATGCTGCGATGACATTTTATGGTATGCCTGACACCTACGGTATTTTGTGGAAAGAATCAATGCTTTTCAATAAATGGGGAAACGATATAGCACTAACTCCAATTATGTACGGTATAATGGCAGTTTTTATTGTCGTTGCAATATTCTTGTTCGTTAAAAACAGGACTAGAACGAGATATGTGACCACAAAAGACATTAGCTCATCGGGGGAAATACCAAAAGAGCACGAAAATTTAACATTCAGCAGAGGATTTTTCCAACCGTTTTTACGTGCTGTTGAACCGGTAATGAGAAAGCAAATAGACAAATATATGTTAAGCTTTGCTCAAGGGGTCGAAGATTTATTTGAATTTACCAGAAGGATTTATAATGGTAATGGTCAATCATATGCGATATACGCAATGATATTTTTAATTATTTTATTGGTATTAGGTAAAAATTTATTCGGTTAAATAGGATATAAATGGAAGGTATATTATTACATATTTTGGGTGCAATAGCAACATTTCTACTAGCTTTTGTCGTAGGAATGACCTATGGAGGAATCAGACGTAAGGTAATAGCGCGAGTACAAAACAGGTATGGTCCTCCAATCTATCAAAATTTTATTGATGCATTCAAGCTTTTTTCAAAAACTACTGCTGTACATCACGGTGCAATGCATCTGTTAGGACCTGCATTTTTGATAGTATCTGCCGTTATGGCTTTGATGGTAGTTCCTGTATTAAGAGACAATCTATGGTTTACTAATCTCAATTTTCACGGAGATTTAATCTTTTTGATATACATTATGGTATTCGGACCATTAGGAATGGCTTTAGGAGCTGGTCAAACAGGTAACCCAAACTCCGCGATTGGTGTTACAAGAGGATTGAGTCAAATGGTAGGTTTTGAAATACCTTGGGTAATGGCATTGGTAGCGATTATGATAAAGTATAATACAACATCAATTGTAGACCTTATGAAAATTCAAACTGAAGTAGGTCAGTGGTTGATTTTTCAGAATCCATTTGCATTCATAGCAGCAATACTGGCCTCTTTAGGAATGTTCAGGTATGCGCCTTTTAATATAGTTGGTGCACCTACGGAATTAGCATCAGGGCCTGCATCAGAAAACGGAGGCAAGTTTTTGTTTACTATGATGTCAGCAGGCTCGGTCTTTGCTTTTGTGAAGCTAACATTGTTTGTAGATATATTTTTGGGTGGAGCAAGCAATTTGATAATATTAGTTATAAAGACTTTTTTGCTTTATATGATTCCTGTACTTTATGGCGCGGTTAATCCAAGATACAGAACAGAACAAGCAATTACATATTTTTGGGGTTGGCCATTACTGTTTGGTTTTTTGGCAATCATTTATTCAGTTTATTTTTAAAAAACAGCTAAGATGGATTACGGTATATATCAAGATAAATTGACAAGAATAGTTTCAGACATTGCTAGAAGTCACTCTTTGTGGGTTTTGGCATATGGAACAGGATGTGGGGCTATTGAAGTACCTGCAACTATGACTTCCCGTTACGATGCAGAACGACTTGGGGTAAGAGGAGCAGCAACTCCTAGACAAGCTGATGTACTAATGATAACAGGATACCTAACAGTAAAAACATTAAAAAGAGTGATTAGAGTATATGAGCAAATGCAAGACCCAAAATATGTCATAGGATTTGGATCCTGTGCTATAAACGGCGGTATGTACTGGGATTCCTATAATACAATAAAACAATTAGATTTGTATTTGCCGGTAGATGTATATATCAGTGGATGCATGCCAAGACCCGAAGCTGTATTGGAGGGGTTTGCAAAATTGCAGGAGCAAATAAAAGCAGGAGAAGCAATAGGAGCGACAAAATATAAAGAGAATTTGGATTATTATAGAGGTAATCAAAAGAAGATTATTAAGAACTGGGATTTCCCGGATTATAATTGGTAGAAGAATATAATTATTTATTAAATATAAAATAAAATGGAAACATTTTTAGGAAAAATCAAAGACAGGATTTCTGTAAACTTTGATTTAGAAAAAAGTTCAATAGATATTGAAAAGAAAAGAGTGGATGTTCAAATAAGAAAAGAGCAAATACCCTCGATTCTTCGATATATGAAAGAGAATATGAGTTTCAGGCATTTGATGCATGCTAGTGTTGTAGATTGGCTTGAAGAAGGAAAGTTTGAAGTCATATTTATGCTTTGGGCACCTAAAGAAAAAATTAGAGTTTTCGTAAGGACAAAACTCGATAGGGAAAATCCTATAATGGAAAACCTAGATATGATTTGGCCTCAATTAAATACTTACGAGAGAGAGTTTAAAGAGATGTACGGTATTGAGTTCACAGGACTTGTAGCTCCGGAAGAGTTTATTCTCGAAGACTGGGATGGACCTCCTCCAATGCGTAGAGATTTTGACACGGAAGCATATGCAAAAGATGTATTTTCTGAAAGAATCGGAAGAGAAGATGCACAGGATGTAAGAGAGACTATTGCTAAACGATCAGGAGAGGTCATTCCTGATTTTGCTAAAAAACATTCAAGATAATGAAAAGAGAAAAAGCAACAACACTATATTTTGGACCACAGCACCCGGGTATTACCGGGAATATGATGATTCGTCTTAAAGTTGAGGGTGATACTATCGTTAAGGCAACCACTGAAGTGGGGTATCTACATAGAGCTTTTGAAAAATTGGTGGAAAAAAGAAATTGGATTCAAAGTTTTACCTTAATGTGTAGATTTTGTGTTCCTGAACCTGATCCGGTTGAAAATACTTATGCTAGAGCAGTTGAGATGATAGCAGGAATAGAAATTCCTGAGAGAGCAAAATGGATTAGAGTATTGATACTGGAATTGGCAAGGATGTCTTCACTACTCCTTTGGCACGCAGGACAAGGACATTCTTTAGGACTTTATACGATGGGACAATGGTCTGTAGGAGATAGAAACTACCTTTTGGATTTATTTGAAGAACTTACAGGAGCAAGAATATACCATATGTATGTATGGCCGGGAGGTGTCAGAAAAGATTTCCCTGAAGGTTTTGGAGAAAGAGTACTTAAGACTATGGATTATTTCGAGAAAAAACTTCCTGATTATGATAATCTATTATTCGAAAATAGCATTTTCCAAAAAAGAGCTCAAGGTGTGGGGATTGTTAGTCCTGAACAAATAATTGAACATGGAGTTGTAGGGCAACCATTAAGAGCAGCTGGAATAAAAAGTGATATCAGAATAGACGACCCTTATGAGGTATATGAAAAACTAAAATTTGATGTACCAACTCAAACAGATAGTGATATTTGGGCAAGAGCATTGGTAAGAAGAGAAGAATTGAGACAATCAATCAGAATAATAAGGCAAGTAATAGATAAAATTCCTAAAGGTGAAGTTTATACTAAATTGCCAAATCCTCAAAAATGGACCATTCCGGCAGGTGATGCTTTCGCAAGAACGGAATCTGTAAGAGGTGAGGTAGGAATGTATTTGGTAAGCGATGGAGGAAATAAACCGAGAAGAGCTCACTTTAGGGGTGCTGCATATGTTCACGCTGTAAGCTTACTGGAAGATGTTTTAGTAGGTGCAAATATAGCTGATGTTTCGGCTATAATGAATAGTTTGGGAACTTGCCCGCCTGAGATAGAGAGGTGATTGCGAATATTGCGACGGGTGCGACTTATACGACGGGTGCGACTTATACGACTGGGGTGACTGAGGCGAGGATTGCGATGGGGGCGAGGATTGCGAAAGTACGATTGTTGCGAATGGAGCGATTGTGCGAGGGGTGCGAAAGGGACGATTGTGCGAGGTTGCGACAGGATGGTTGATGAGGAGAATAGAGGAATAAAGAGAGGTATTAAAATAAATATTTGATTGTGAATTTGTGAGATTTTATGATAAAAAGATTAGGACAAATTATGGTAATTTGTGGATAAAAAAGATATGATATGGGATTTTTTAATTTAAAAGGTACATTAAAACCACTTACATCATTGAAGCAGTTTGCTAAGCCACCGCATACTATCAGGTATCCTGAGGTTCCGGTCGAAGCGTCAGATAGGTATAGGGGGTTTCACTACAATGATGTTGAAGATTGTATTGGCTGTGGTAATTGTTCTACTATTTGTATGAATGATGCCATTGATATGACAATTGTGGATCAGATAAAAGGGGAGAAAGGAGATTCAGGTTTAAGACCAAGAATTGATTATGGAAGATGTTGCTATTGTGCTTTGTGTGTTGATGTTTGTCCAACCGGTAGTTTAAGCTTGACAAAGGATTTTATTAATGTAACCAATGATGCAAATACGCTTTTGGTTACCCCTGGTATTGATAACCCTGAAGCAGTTGAAAATATTTCTTATTCAAGTAGTACTGAATGGTCATTGAATAACTTTACCAGAATTCCGATGGAAGAGTTGGAAGGAAAAGAAAGAGTGAAATGTTTTGCAGAGGTTGTTCTTGGTTATACCGAAGAGCAAGCGAGACAAGAAGCAGACAGATGTATAAGTTGTGGTATTTGTACTGAAGTTTGCCCTGACCATATGCATATTCCGGAATATATCAATGCAATTGCCAAAGGAGATGATGAAGATGCGTTGAGAATCATTTATGATAATAATCCATTACCTGAAATGTGTGGTAAAGTATGTACCCGTAGATGTGAGGATGTTTGTGCGATAGCTACTAGAGGAGAACCTGTTGCTATTAGATGGCTAAAAAGATATGCAACCGAGACAGCAGAAGCTTCTGATGTAACTAGAGAGATTGTAAATCCTGAAATAAGAGAAGCCAATGGTAAAAAAGTAGGGATAATTGGTGCAGGTCCTTCAGGATTAACTGCAGGATACTATTTAGCATTGAGAGGATATGATGTTACGATTTGGGAAGCAAATGCTAAAGCCGGTGGAATGACAATGTATGGTATCCCCAAATATAGGTTACCTATCGAGAGTTTGGAAAAACAAATTAATTATATCCAAAGTATTGGAGTGAAAATTAACTTTAATACAAAAGTTGGAAAAGATATTTCGTTCAAAGAAATATACGAAAATAATGATGCAGTATTTATGGGAGTCGGATTTCCTAAAGCTTGGACATTAGGAATAGAAGGTGAAGATGCGAAAGGGTCTATGCAAGCTGTCAATTATTTGCATATGATTAACTCCGGAGAAAGTGTTGAAATCGGTGATAAAGTAGCTGTAATAGGTGGAGGTAATGTAGCAATTGATGCAGCAAGAGTAGCAAGAAGGTTCGGAGCAGATGTAACAATGCTATACAGAAGACGTGTTAAAGATATGCCAGCTGACTGGGAAGAAATCGAAGGAGCTGAAGATGAAGGAGTGAAATTTGAACCACAAGCTATTCCAATCAAAGTTCATACTGATGATAATGGAAAAGTAAATGGTATTGAATATCTGAAAGCAGAGATGGTGCAGAGTGAAGAAGGAGGAAGACCAAGACCTGTAGCTATTGAAGGTAGTAACATAATTATGCCGGTTACTGCAGTATTTGCTGCGATTGGACAACAAGGTGATTATAGCTTCTTAGACGAATATACAGATAAAGTAAAAGTGGAGAGAGGTAGATTTATTGTTGATGACAAACAGCAAACTACCCTACCCCGATTATTTGCCGGAGGTGACTCTGCCAATAGAACTGCTGATGCTATTAGTGCTATTGCAGATGGTTACAGAGCCTGTAAAGCTATAGATGAAATGCTGCTAGATAAGCAATAATAATAATGATGAATAATAAAGTTTGATAATAAAATCGATTAATAGGAAAAGCCTTACAGAAATGTAGGGCTTTTTCTTATTACTACAAAAAACTTATTATTACAAAAAAAGGTACTAACCTCGAAAGGTTAGTACCATTTTTTTATCAATCTATAAGGATTATTATTTCCTTATCACTATCATCTTTTTAAATGTCAACTTATCATTAGACTTCAATCTTAAGTAATATGTAGCAGGTTTTAATTGTCTCACATCTACTTTTACTTCATAATTACCAACACCAAAATCTTCATCAACGATTTTCTCAAGCACTATCTTACCTGTAATATCAAATAAATCAACTTTTACATCTGATTTAGTAACAACACTAAATTTAACTGAAGCTTCATTCACAACAGGGTTTGGATAGATTTCAACCAAATCTTCTTTAGATTTATTGCTCACAAAAACAGCGTCTTTGTTACTATATGTCTCATTTCCATCAAAATCAACTGCTACAACTCTATAGTAATAAACACCATTTTTGAACTCACCTCTATCTTCAAAGTTATATTTTGTTTGATTCCTATCCTTAATACCTATTTCTCCAATAGTTTCAAATTTGTAATCGCCTTCATAAGCTCTTTGAACTTTGAATCTATCAACATTCAATTCATTAGAAATAACCCATGCTATATCTACATAAGATTTTTCCCATTGTGCTCCTAATTGTACAAAGTCAAGTGGCAATGTTCCTTGAGTCAATCCAGCATCCACATACTTTTTCTCCTGTTCTGGAACAAGTCCAAATAATTCTGTAGTACCATAACCATAATCTCCGGTCACATCACTATCAATCTCCTCATCACCTTGATTAGAAGGAGTAAAGGTATTATTGCTACTTGAAGAAAGATTAAATTTGATATAGTAATCTTCAGCTTGTAAGTAGTCGAAATCATAAGACCCGTCATTTTCTGTAGTTTTACTATCTTGGAGTATTCCATTTATATCATAGATTTCAACATTTACTCCTGGAACTCCAGCTTCTTCAGGCTCTCTTAATCCATTTGCATTATCATCCATCCAAACCATACTACTATTAACTTTAGCTTGTTGTGTATAACCCGCATCAATAGTTAGGTCACCAGCAGTACCGGATACAAGATAGAATGTATTCGTTGTACCATAGCCATGAGCTCTAGTGATATCACTATCTTTAGTATTATCACCGCCTCTATGAGGTTGTGCAGGTACAATTCCAGATGGAGGTGTAACAAACTCGATGTAGTATTTACCAGGATTTGTACAGAAGTGATAATATCCGTCACCACAAACACTGTTTTCATCAATTGTAGTAAAATCAATATCCCAAAGTACCCAAGCTCCATCAGTAAATCTATACAATTTAACTTTCAACCCATTAACTCCATTTTCGATACCATCATCATATACATTATTTCTAATATAATCTAACCATACCAAATCTCCAACTTCAACACATAGATAAGCACCTGCGTCAATATCCAATTGTTCTTCATTAGCTTCAACTTCAAAACATTCTGTAGTTCCAAAGCCATTAGTACCATCAACATCACTATCAATATTATCATTAGGACCTCGGTTCTCCAATGTGAATTGGTATTCACCAGGCAGTCTAAATTTAACAAAATAGGTGCCAGGAATAACCATATCAAATAAGTATGCTCCACTAGCGTCAGTAGTGTCATATTGAATTGCAATACCTGAATTAGGGTCACAATTATGTAGTTCAATAATCACTCCAGCGATTCCTGGCTCACCAGGATCTTGGATTCCGTCTCCATCTTTATCTTCCCAAACAAAATCTCCAACTTTACCAACGACATCCACTGATGCAGGATCGTGATCATCCATATCTTCATGAGGTGTACGCTTATAACCAATACCTAGTACTTCATTATCCCAAGCATCTCCAACTTTAACAGCTCTTTCATATGGAGTATCTGATGCAAATTCAGTATCGGCATCATCTGTTAATATCAAATCGCTCAAATCAACAGCGCTAGCAATTTCAGCATAGTGTGTCCAATCAGAAATCTGAGTACCTAATTGTACCATTAGTTTAATTGGCAATTCAAAACTATCACGAGGAGCTAAAGTACCACTATAAGTATATTGTGCAGTATTAGCATTAAACAAAGACCATCCTGGATTAGTAGCTCCAGAAATAAATGAATACCCTGGGCTAATATAATCAAATATTTTGATATTTTTCAATGAATCATTTCCTTGATTATAAACTGTTATTGTAAACGTAGCAATATCACCAGGAGCAAAAGGGCCTCTATCATCAGCTATGATTTTTAATGCTAAATCAGCAACAGTTACAACTGCAATATCGTGATCATCATCGTCCATTGACTCATCCAATTGAGTAGCATCATCAATAACTAAATCATTGTATGGGTCTGTATCATAATGGCTATCGATATCATCATTAGTCATATTCGCTCCATTCCCGTCTTCAGCATATTTAATTTCAGCATAATTTTTCCATGAAAGTTCCCAATTGTCATTGTGACAATCCCAAACAGTCATATAAACATGTACTTGTGCGCTTGAACCAGGTGTAATAGTGTTAGAATAAGTATAGGATGCTGTTCTACTACCTGCGTTATATGTCCAATCAGGATTAGCAGCAACATCAAAATCAAAACCGCATGGGATGGCCTCTTCTTCTATTTTAATTGTCTTTGCATCAGTATTACCTTGGTTAAATATTTCTATAACAAAATCAACTGTTTGACCATAATCGAATTTAGGTCCAACCGTAGCAATCTGCTTTCTCATTGCCAAATCAAAAATATCAATTCCGGCAGGATCATGGTCGTCTTCGTCTTCATTTTCACTTATAAACTGACCATCCAATTTGTCATCATTTGCATCACCGGGTTTAACATTTCTCTCATGAACTGCATCTGATCCAGGATTACTATCAGCATCAATATTGTGCAACCCATCAGGATTATCAGCAGAAGCAATCTCAGCATAATTAACCCAATTATCGTATCCTCCATCAGTTCTTTCAAGAGTCAACACTAAATTTACAGAAGTTGAATTATCAGGATTTAATTGTCCAGGTAAATTGTATGTTGCCAAACCTGCTGCATAAGTCCATCCTGGATTCAATGCTGGTTTAAAAGAATAACCTAAAGCAACATAATCATTTAATACTATTTGCTCAGCAACTTGGTTTCCTTGGTTAAATACTTCTACCTTAAATGTGATATCATCACCATAGCTATAAGGACCACCCGTAACAACAGTTTTCTTTAATGCCAAATCAAATACTTTTGGCGTAGCTAAATCAGCATCATCCTCAATTTGTGGATATCCATGGGTAGGGCCGTTTTTACCATCACCGCCAACAAAATCATCATTATCCAAACCAGGATCATTATTCTTAATCTGATCATTAGTAGAATCAAAATCATTTCCTGATTGATCAACTCCCGTGGCATCAGCAAATTTTGAAATTTCAGCACCATTTTCCCAATCATCACCTGTCTCGTAACTATCAGTCAATATCAAATTGATAAATTTACTAATTGTATCACCGGGTGCAATAGCAGTAGCGACATTAGTTACAGCCATTCCTGTATTAGCATCATATGTCCAATCAGGATTAATATCTTGTTTAAAAATATAACCTGAAGGAATATAATCAGTAACTTCTTGATTTGATGTCACAATACTTCCCTGATTGTATAATTTAATTTCAAAATGCATTGTATCACCATAATAATGAGGATATACATCGTCATAAGATTTGGTCAATGCAAGGTCAAATATCTCAAGTCCGGCAGGATCGTGATCGTCTTGATCTTCGCCAAAACCAACACCTCTAACCAAAACGTTATTATCATTGCTATCTCCTAATTCTACAGATCTTTCATCAGGTGTATCAGACCCCAACTGGGAATCCATATCCCAAGATGTTCTATCTTCTAAGAATTTATTCAATACGTGAGTCACTTCAAAATAGTTAACCCAGTCTTTTTCACCTCCAGGAGTCATCACCATTTTTAGATTCAAGAATACATCAAAGCTATCACAATTAGCAATTGAATCAGTGATCGTATAAGTTGTGTCAAGACTATTCCATCCAGGATTTACAGCCCAATCAATCTCATAACCTGAAGGAATAAATCCCTTGAACTCAGTATTTCTAATAGTATCATTACCTTGATTAAATACTCTTATTCTAAATTGTTGATCTTGTCCATAGTAGTATGGAGCAGCTGTAACTAATTCAGCTTTCAAGGCTACATCAATAATTTCAAGTTTAGCAGGATCACTATCATCCTCATCTTTAATTCCGTCATTATTATAGTCCGTTCCATCATCATCAATATGATTATCTTCAGGAGTATTTGGTGTACCACCGATATCATTTCCTTCAATATAGTCAGGAGTACTATCAAAATCCTTTGGAATAATATAGAAGTTCTCATCTCTAAATTCAAATATCTCTGCGTGATTAGTATAAGCATCTTTACATTTCTCATCTACAAGTTGCACCACTGAGTAAAGTTTTAATGTATCACTCTCTCCAGGCAATATTGCACTCGAAATAGTAGCATGCGAGTTACCTGTAGTTGCATCACTATGCCAAGCGGGGAAATTAGTTGAAGAATACTTAAGTCCATCAGGAGTATAATCAACTATTTGAATTTCTCTTGCTATTTTATTTCCTTGATTATAAACTATAACCTCAAATTCAACAGTATCACCATGCATATAAGGTCCGGGAGTAATTATTTCTTTTTTTAGAGCTAAATCATTAACCCAAACTCCAGCTGGATCATGATCATCTTCCAATCCTCCTTTGTCAGTGGAAAGTATATTATTATCGTTAGCATCACCAGGTTTAACTGATTTCTCTGTTGCAGTATTAGAATTAGGATTACTGTCAGGATCCAAATAGATGTATGAACTATTTGTAGCATTATCCGCATCTATAATTTCAGCATAATTGATCCAATAATCACTTCCGCCATTTGTTCCTACCATTGTCAAATGTAATGGAATAGTAACACTATCCTTACCAGCTAAAGGTCCTGCAAAAGTATAACTCAATCCTATAAAGATATTTCCATTCCAACCAGGATTTATACCAGGATCAAAAACATACCCTTGTGGCTCATAATCCTTAATATCTATATTTTCTGCAGAATCATTACCTTGATTATAAATTGTTATATTAAATGTAAGTAAATCTCCGTAGTGAGGATCTGTATTTACAAGTTCTTTTTTAAGAGCTAGATCAAAAACATGTACTCTAGCTGGATCGTGATCATCTTCTTCAGCATCATATCCATTACCCGGTCCATGTTTTGCATCACCATATTTATTATTATCATCTGATGTATCTGGAACACCCCCTACATCATTAGTCAAATCATCATCATAATTACTATCAAAGTCTTTATTGCTCATATCATCACCAGCTTCATTTTCTGCATAAGATATTTCAGCAACACTTACCCAAGAGTCACCATTTGCAAGACATTGAACTACTGATAAATTCAAGGCAACATCAATAGAGTCGCCAGGAGCCAATGGTTGACTTAAAGTATATTCCACAGTATTATTAAGTGCATTTTCAGTCCATCCGGGATTATTGGCTAATATAAAATCAAAACCACAAGGAATAGCGTTAGTTATTTTAATATTCTTCGCAATTTCACTACCTTGATTTTTCACATTTATTTTAAATGGAATATTATCATTATAATCAAATGGATAATAAAATGAATTGATAATATTGATTAAAGCTAAGTCAAAGATCTCAATTCCCGCAGGATCATGATCATCTTCATCCATATTTACAGAAGGTCCATTGGAAAAAATATCATCATCATCAGCACTATTTAGTTCCACTGATAGTTCTTCCGGTGTATTAGAGCCAAGATCTGAATCCAAATCCCAACCTGATTTATCTGCTCCATCTAGGGATTTCATATTAGTGATTTCAGCATAATGTATCCAATCTTTCTCTCCACCTTGAGACATTTTAGTCTTCAATACCAAATCAACATACTCCGTATCTCCAGGCATCAAATCATCAGTAAATGTATAGCTCAATGTGCTACCGGTAGTTGTCCACCCCGGAGCACTTGCCACTGTATAACCAGCAGGCAAATAATCTTTAACCACAACATCTTTTACTCCTTGATTTCCTTGATTGTATACTATTAATCTATAAGTTAAGTCTTGTCCATATTGATATGGTCCTGCTGTAAGCAATGTATTCTTCAATGCAAGATCAAACACTTCAGGTAACGCGGGGTCACTATCGTCTTCATCAGTATTAGCATCTGTACTTCCAGGTGTACCTGAACCGTCTCCTAATAGACTATCATCACTATTCGTCCAGAATTTTCCTCCTGCATCATTAGTCTTATCTATATCCATTTCACTATCAATATCATTTGTAATGAAATTATAATCTTTATCTTTAACAGCGCTTATCTCAACAATATTATTATATCCAGCAAATTTATCCAATGTCGGTTTGATTGTTAAGAATATTGATAATTGAATAGAATCACCGGTATTCAGTACATCTTCAATTTTTGCAGCAGCCCCGTTATTTACTGCATCAATATGCCAAGTAGGAAAACTATTATTAGAGAAAACGAAGCCATCAGGAATATGATCAAATAATTCTATATCCCTAACACTAACACCTCCTTGGTTATAAACGGTTACTTGAAATTCCACTAAATCGTCAGCATGGTATGGGCCATCAGTCAAAACAACTTTTTTCAATGCTAAATCCATAAAATTAGCAATACCTGGATCAAAATCATCTTGATACCCATTAAGTCCATTTCGCCATACATCATCGTCATATGTTGATCCGGGAAGTACTTCTCTTTCGGAAATAGAATTAGAAAACATTTCACTATCTGAATCATCATAATCATTTAAAGCATTTCCATTCTCATCATCAGCTGCAGATATTTCCGCATAATTAACATAAGCTGTATGATCAGATACGACATTATTTATTGTAAGATTCAAATCTACTGTCGTACTCATACCTGGATTGAGCATAAAAGGAAGTGTATTTTCCAACTCAGAACCAACTACATTCCATCCAAGTCCTGCATTATCAGCAGAATTATATGTATAACCGGCAGGTAGATAATCTGTAATCTTTATATTTCTTGCAGGCACAGTACCTTGATTATATACTGTAAAGTGGAATGTAAACAAATCTCCATAATTCAACAATGCACCGGCATCCGTTGTTTTTGTCAAAGCTAAGTCAAAGATTTTGGCATAACCTGGATCTTGGTTGTCCTCATCTTTTGCAGGATCAGTTCCTCCAACAACTCCTGTTCCATCACCATCAATAGCATCATCCGATGTACTGCTGGGTTTTCCTCCAGCATCATTTGTGAAATCTTCATCAAAAACTCCATCAACATCGTCCATAGGATTGTTCGCCCCATCTTCTGCACTAACAATCTCTGCATAGTTTGCCCAGTCACTTTGTGTATGCGCAGGATTCAAAACAAGCTTAATTGTTTTTACTTCAAAATCTCCCGGAGCAATTGGACCGGGAAAAGTGTATTTCCAATTACCCGTAACTGCATCAAATGTCCAACCTGTATTGATACCCGGATCAAATGTATATCCAGGCATCGTGTAATTTGCTACTACAATATTGGTAGCATCCATGCTACCTTGGTTATATACCGTTATATCAAATGTTACGTTTGTACCATAGTCTGAATAAACATCTCCCGTCACACTTTTCAATGCTAAATCAAATACATCAAACTTATTCCTAAAATAATCAGTATCATTGTTAGTGTGATTATCAGGATCATTTAGAGACAGTTCATTGATACCGTTAAAAAATTGATAAAGTTCAATTTTATTTCTCCAATTGTTATAGCCTCCTGAACTCCCCTTAACAGTCAAAACAATACTGTAATCCATAGTCCCTCCTCCGTGGGGTATGGGGTCATTGGCAGTTGCTTCATACACACCACCTCCAACATCAATCCATGTAAGAGAATTCCCCGTTTGTTGATACTCCAAACCATCAGGCAAAGAATCTCTTAAGACAACCTTATCAATATCATAAGGGGCATCACTATCATTAGTCACCCTGAAATTGTAGGTTATTTGCTGACCATAATAATATGGTCCAGTAGCCGGAGACACCGACAAAAGACTAATATCAGCATCTATTTGCGAAAATCCATACTGTAAACTTCCAAATAAAAGAAGAAAAACAACAAAGACTTTCTTAAAATTGTAAATTGTAGTTTTCATTTGAGACAATTTTATTAAAGTTTAAAAATATAATTTCATAATAAAGCGCAAAAGTAAACCTAATACTTCAAGATAAGTATTACCAAATAAATTGCATTAAATCAACTTATTGCATTTTTGTTTACTGACTAAGAGGGATGTTAAAAAAGCCGAATCCTTCAAAAGGAACCCAAACTTAAGGGCAAATATATTATAAATA
>JALVAD010000454.1 GCA_027011385.1 Saprospiraceae bacterium
GTTCTACCTTATTTTTTATCAGTTTTAAAACCAATAGGATTCCTTTTTGGAGGTTCAATCTTTTTTGTTTTATTCTGCTTATCTTTTTTTAATAGGTAATTGATAGCATCGTATACATCTTTAAATCGTTTATTGTACTTTGTTTCCAATTGATTTAATTTTTCTGTTAAATCTTTGTGAGATAAAGCATACTGCCGGACAAATACAAAAGCTCTCATAATTGCTATATTTACTTCAATTGCTTTATCACTTTTTAGTACACTTGATAGCATTGCTACACCTTGTTCAGTAAATGCAAAAGGTGTATATCTGGTACCTCCACGTTTTGAGGTCGCAATTTGCGTCCTCAAACTATTAAATTCATCTTTTGTTAGTTCAAACATAAAATCAGAAGGAAAACGGTTTAAATTCCTCCTTACTGCCTCTTTTAATCGCTTTGTCTCTGTATTATACATTTCAGCAAGGTCAAAGTCTAACATTACTTTTTGCCCCCTTATATCGTGAATTTTATTTTTTATAGTTTGTAATTGCATATTATATTTTTTATGTAGTCAGGTGATTATTTAGCAACTTTTAGGAATGATTGTTTTTTCCAAGCATCAAGAACCTTTTGCGCATGATCTTTACTATCTGCTTTGATGTACTTGAGGAAGGCTTTTTCTGTTTTGTGGCCTGATACAGCCATTATTGCCATAGTTGGGATATTATCTTTATAAGCATTGGTACAAAAGCTTCTACGTGCAGTATGGCTGCCAATAAGAACATATTTAGGATACTTCTTTTCTGTTTTTAAGCCTTTGTGTGAAATTGTTTTAATGAAAGGTGTATCTATACCGGCAAGTTTAGCAGCCTCTTTTAGATAATCATTATACTTTTGGTTACTTATTGGTTTGGGTAATATTCCATTGTATTTATTCAGTATTTCTTTGACTGTAGGATGTATAGGGATATGAACTTTTTTACCGGTTTTCTTTTGACGTATTTCTATAAACTCACCTTTTATCTTATCCGGTTTGACCTGTTCTAAATCAGAAAACCTTAATCCGGTCCAGCAACCGATAACAAATAAATCCCTTACGCGCTCCAGGCTTTTTTTATCTGAAAGATCATAATTGTAAAGATTTTCGATTTCTTCTTTTGTCAAGTAAATGTTGTCGCTTTCTTCTGAAATAACTTTAAATTTTTTACTCTTATATTTTGTGTATGGATTTATTCCTTGTTCAAAAGCATCATTTAGAAATATCTTTAATGTTTGAATCTTTTTTCCAATGGTGTTGTTTGCAAGGCCTTTAGTCCTTAGAAGATCAACGAAATTTTGATAAAATTCCAAATCAATATCTATAAAATCAGGTTCACTATATTTTTTTGCATATTCCTTTAAGTATTTGAATGTAACCGCATATTCTCTTTTCATTTTATATGATACAGGATTACCGGTGTTTGGGTTTATTCTTTTATCAGAGTTATCAATAAAATGCTGAACAAATCCAAATAAAGTATCTGATTGTAAATACTTGTAAGGATTAAAGTGTTTATCAATTGTCGTTAATAACCATTCTTTATTGATATCAGATTTGTTTGCTGTATTTCGATAATCTTTTTTGATTGCTGTTTCAAGATTATCCAATTTTGTTTGAAGTTCTTCAGCTTCAAGAAATTCATTCCAAGCTCTGACTTTGCCGGTTGTGTGATTCCAATACTTTGAATAGATTGTTAATGTTGATTTAGCTTTAATATCAAACAATCTTCCATTATAAAATCTGACAAAAATATTAACGTCTTTTGCCTTATTGGTGGGTAATGTAAAAAACTTAATTTTTTCCATAATGATAATAGTATAAGTA
>JALVAD010000455.1 GCA_027011385.1 Saprospiraceae bacterium
TCACTATTGAGAATAATGATTCCCTTTCAGACATCTCAGGATTATCGAATATTGATTATAATACAATCAAATCCACTAATAATTCTACTAAAGATATTACAATCAGGAATAATCCTAATCTCTCAAAATGCAGTATAATAAATATATGTTCAGGAATAAGTATAGATTCTTTAAGTACATCTGTCGCAAACAACAAAACAGGTTGCAATGATTCAAATGATATTTATGAAAATTGTAAAGGTGCTTGTTTAAAGAATGGCATTAATTTCACATCTCAAAAACAAATGGATGATTTTGGAACTAATTTTAATTGGTGTACAGATATAGTAGGAGATGTGATAATTCATGGACATGATATTAATAATCTTTTAGGATTATCAAATATCAAAAGCATTGGAGGAGACTTGCAAATTGATAGAAACCATAACCTATCTGATTTAAATGGATTGAATAATATAAAATCAATTAGTAAAAAATTAGACATCATTGTAAATAGTAAACTACGCGACCTGAGTTATTTAAATAAACTAGAACACATTGGCGATGATTTCATTTTAATTGGGAACGGTAAAATTGAGGACTTTACTGGTCTTGGAAACTTAAAAACTATTGGTAATTCTTTTTTAGCATTCGGTGGAAGAATAAATTCTAAAGGTTTAGATAAGCTTTCTTCCATTGGTGGGGGGCTAATATTTTACGATCAAACCTTAGATGATTTTACAGGCTTTAAAAGTTTAGATTCTATTGGTGGTTTATTAGTGCTAGCCTGTAACACAAAAACTCAATCCCTCTTTGGCTTGGAGAGATTAAAATCTATTAATGGTCCTATTTATATTAGTAATACTAATCTAAATGATTTATCTGCTATAAAAAACGTTAATCCTGATGCGATAAAGATGAACAAAAGTGTAAAACAATCTTTATATAACACTAGCAGTTGGCGATTTTATTCGGCTGATTTTGTAATTGAAGACAATAAAAATCTATCTGAGTGCTCAATTGAAAGTATATGCAGATATCTTAATCTTTCAGATAGAAATACAATTATCTCTAATAATAAAGAGGGGTGTAAAAATATTGAAGAAGTCATAGATAGTTGCAAAGATATTTTTCTTTCTTCTTTGATTTATCCTCAAAACGGTGATACTGACATACCAACAAATATTACGATAAATTGGAAAACTTCACCCTATGCCATTGGCTATAAAATATTTGCGGGAACAGAATCAGGTAATTATTCCATTTTGAATGATTATGATGCGGGAGACACCGACAGTTTATTCCTCACCAACCTACCTTGCAATATGCAGGTTTTCATAAAAATATTACCTTATGATTCCTTGGGAATTCTCAATAATGGGAAAGAGGAAAGTTTTTCTACAGAAGGTAAAGCACGCGTCACCAACGATAGTTTAAACATTTGTTTCGGAGACGATGTACAATTATTAGCAGAGGGCGGCTCTATTTATAGCTGGTTTCCTGCTAAAGGGCTAAATAATCCTAATATCCCAAATCCAATTGCTTCTCCTGATACAACAACAAATTATACTGTTGTAGTAGGAAACGGTAACAACTGCATTGATTCCACCTTTCTAACCGTGTATGTCAATCCCAAACTTAACTTAAATATTATTAAAACTGATGAATCAGCAATTAATTCAAAGGATGGCGTTGCAAAAATCGAAGTAAGTGGAGGAACTCCACCATATCAATATCTTTGGAGTAACGGAGACACAACTCAATTATTAAATAATCTGTCTCCTGATAAATATTATATCACAGTGACAGATTCTTTAAATTGTGAAATGATTGATTCTGTCATAATTCAAAGATTTGAATG
>JALVAD010000456.1 GCA_027011385.1 Saprospiraceae bacterium
GTTTAAAGTTATAACTATAAATATTTTTAAAAATAAAATTAATAAAATGGCAGAGATTACATTAAAAGGAAATAGAATTAATACAATTGGAGATTTACCAAAAGTTGGTGAGAAAGCAGCTGATTTTACATTGGTCGGAACAGATTTGAGCGAAAAGAGCATCAATGATTTTAGTGGAAAATTAGTTTTGAATATTTTTCCTAGCTTGGACACGCCAACCTGTGCTACATCAGTAAGGAAATTCAATGAAAAAGCTGCGGCTCTTGAGAATACTACTGTATTATGCATTTCTCATGATTTGCCATTTGCACATGGTAGATTTTGTACAACAGAAGGTATCGATAAAGTAGTTAATTTATCTGATTTTAGAACATGTAAGTTTGGAAAAGATTACCAAGTGGAAATCGTTGATGGGCCCTTAGCTGGTCTACATTCAAGAGCAGTTATTGTTTTGGATGAAAATAAAAATATTGTTTATACTGAACAGGTTCCGGAGATAGTTGACGAGCCAAACTATGATGCGGCACTTGAAGCGGTAAAGAATATATAGAGATACATTAAATCAAACTGTTACAAAGAGGCTGGCTAAAGATAATAGTTAGTCTCTTTTTTATAGATATTTTATTTAATATTCCTTTAAAGTTTTTACCTCATCTGTTTCAATCAGCCCATCTCTTAGTCTTATAATCCGGTGAGCGTATTTTGCAATATCCGGTTCATGTGTGACCAAGATAACTGTATTACCAGAATCATGAATATTTTTAAAGATTTCCATTATTTCCAATGATGTCTTTGTATCCAGATTACCTGTAGGTTCGTCAGCTAAGATTATAGCAGGATTATTTACTATTGCTCTTGCTATTGCGACCCTTTGTCTTTGTCCTCCTGATAATTCATTAGGATTGTGAGACATTCTATCTTTTAAACCCACTATTTCGAGAGCAGCTTCCGCCATTTCTACTCGTTTTGATTTGCTGTATCCGGAATAGACAAGTGGTAAAGCAACATTCTCCAGTGAGGACATTCTTGGAAGAAGATTGAATGTTTGAAAGACAAAACCTATATTTTTATTTCGGATATGTGCTAACTCATCATCTTCCATAGTACTTACATTTATTCCATTGAGGAAATATTCACCGGAAGTAGGAGTATCCAAACATCCGATTATATTCATCAATGTAGATTTGCCTGAGCCAGATGGTCCCATTAGAGCCACGTATTCGTTTTTATTGATTTTGCTTGTAATATCCCGCAGGGCAAATACTTTTTCTAACCCCATCTGGTAAACTTTTTTTATATTTTTCAGGCTTATTACCGATTTGTTTTCCTTCATCGTTATAGGTTTTATACAAATCTAGTTTAAATGCCCGATACGACATTTTTTATTAGATTAAAACAATGATTTGTTCGATAAAATCAATTGCTCCTGATTAAGTATGTGAAATATGCTTGGATATTCCTATTATAAGATTTACTTGTACCTATCATCGCTCCCTCTTGATTTCGGTATTCAAAATCCGAAATGGGGATTATACTTTGTCCATATCTTAAGCCAATACCAATTTTCTTAATGTAATACTCGATACCTATTAATGCTCCCAAATCAAATGAATTGTAATATGATTTAGCTATTTTTTGATAGTAATCATCATCATTTATTGAAGACAAATATCCGGGTTCAATCCCTAATTGTATGTATAGACTTTTATATATATTGTAATTTGCAATTATAGGCATATTGATATAATAAAGATTGAATTCGTAATAGCTGGTATCTGAACCTAAATCATTTGAACTCCCTTTGTCTGAATATAGTATCTCTGTACTGAAAGATAACTTT
>JALVAD010000457.1 GCA_027011385.1 Saprospiraceae bacterium
GAGTTTTTTTTCTGCGTCTCTTTGAATCATAATGCAAATATATGGAAAAATATGGAATCTGATTCCATATTTTTCCATATGAAATTCGAGACGTTTTTTCTATGAACTTAAAAATGCTCTTAAACTCAATGTTTTAATACCTTCATAGGTGTTTCCTTCCCATGCCTCACGAGTAATCACATATTTTGGATAATGATTCTTTATTTTGGCAAGATTACCAAATTCCCGCTTCCACGTATCTTCCTTTTTTATGGAAAGGGCTACTTGATAATATGCTTTTTCGCCCTTGTTTTCGGCTATAAAATCTATTTCATTGGGTGGTATGACACCCACATATACCTTATTTCCTTTATACAATAGGTGATTATAAACGGCATTTTCCATTATTTTACCTAAATCATCTATTTGGTAACCGGCTATGCTATTGCGTATGCCTATATTTTCAAAGTAATACTTTTCGCCTATCTCAAATACTCTTTTTCCTACAATATCATATCTGGGAACTTTAAATATCAAAAAAGCATTGACAAGATATTGCACATAAGTTTGCACTTGATTGGACGCCATATTGATCTTCTGTGCTTTAAGAAAATCGCTGATTTTTTTTGATGAAAACAAACTCCCTATATTCCCTGCCAAAAATTGCACTAATTGTTCTAAAAACAGGGTGTTTCTGATAGCGTAACGGTTCACAATATCTCTATAAACAATTGAATCATAGATGCTTCTTAAATATTCATTGATAATTTCATCTTTTAATTCAAGATTTTTTAAATAAGGCAAGCCCCCATATTTTAAATATTTGTCAAGACTTGATTCTTCATCGTTAAGTTTGTGAAATTGTAAAAACTCCGGATAAGAAAGACTATAAACCGTTATCTCAATATACCTACCACTAAGAAATCCGGCAATGTCACCGGATAACAATTGCGCATTGCTGCCTGTACAATACAAATCAATATTTTCTATGAGCAATAATGACCTAAGTGCCGTGGCAAAATCATTAATTTCTTGAATCTCGTCAATAAACACATAATTCATTTTTTTGGTATCGATATGTGTTTTTACATAGTCATATAATTGTTGGGCATTTTTAATATCCGAAAAAGAAATATCTTCTTTATTGATATAGATGATATGGCTATCCGGTTCTTTTTGCAAGTCTTCTATAAGCTGATACAACAAATAACTTTTACCGACACGTCTTTGTCCGGTTATCACTTTAATAATACGTTTGTTGGCAAAATCTTTGATTTTATCAAGATATAGTTTTCTTGGTAATATGTCTTTGGGAATGCGCATAAAGTTATAAGTATAATTAAAATATTACGCAAATATAAGAAAAGCTATAAATATAATTATAATAATTTTGTATTTTTTTGAAGAAATGAGGAGTGAAGAATTGAAGAAAGGTCATTGAGTGCCACCAACGTACAGCGAGTCTGCGCTTCGCACTTTCATCCCTATTTCCTCCGTCGTAGGGACGCCGCTTCGCTTCGCTTTATCTACGCTTTCCTCATAGACGCACAGATTGTGCGTCTCTACCATTCTCACATTTCAATGAAACGTTTTGAAAAACGTATCTACATACGTTCTGCTTGGCGCACTTAGCACTTTGTCGCTTTCCACTTCGCACTAAAAAGACTTTCAACTTTTAACTTTCTACTTTCTACTCAACAACCTTCCGCACATATTCATAATATTCACTTTTTTGCCCTTTAATGTACCTCAACAATTCTTTTTTATTTATCCAACCATACCGCCAAGCAATCTCCTCCAAACAGGCAATTTTAAGTCCGGTACGTTTTTCTATGACTTTAACAAACTCCGTAGCATCGG
>JALVAD010000458.1 GCA_027011385.1 Saprospiraceae bacterium
GTATTATCTGCAATACATTTAAATCTATATTTTAAAAATTGATGCTTGTGATCACTGCATTGTGCATTTTGAATTTGATTTATGTCAAGTTCATTATTATTTAAGCTTAATTTTAAATCAGCAGTACAATTCATATTAGATTCAGTAACCAAAGTTAAAACACCATCACCGGTATCATAAAAATCAAAATAAAGTTGTACCGGTTTGCCTTTATCGTCAGCAACTGGCATAGTACTTTTCCATCTTCCCATTGTAAATGATAAATCTTCAGGATTATCGGGAATTATCATTGTGTCAACTGAAGTTTCATGACCACATTTCTTTTTAAGTTTATTAATAATTTCATTAAGAGAGTCAATTTTATGTTGTATCTCATTGCAATCAACTTCAGGTATCTTACCTGATTTGGTAAAACCTAAAGCATCTGATAATTGAATTATATTGCCTATATGTTTATCGTATGAATATGGTTGTTTTCCTGTTGATTGAAGTATTGATTTTATTTCTTTTGGTGATATTTCCGGTTTTATTGATTTTAATAATGCAATTCCACCTGCAACAATAGGAGCAGCCATACTTGTCCCATCAAAAAATTCAAATCGATTATTAGATATCGCGCTATAAATCTTAACTCCGGGAGCACTTAAATCCGATTTCTCACCATAATTACTAAATCTTGCTTTTTTTTCATTAATGTCAATTGCCGATACCTTTATGGGATATTTACTTCTTTCCATAGGATCAATACCAATTAATATATCTTGATTGCCTGATGCTAATACAAATGGAATATTTTTATCATCCACTAGTTTAAAAAGTCTGTTCCAAAATTCTTCTTCATCTGCATAAGCATTATCTATAATTTCTTGTTGAATATCCTCAGGCAAATTTGACAGCAAAGGATTAAAATACATACCCAATGACATATTTACAACATCTGCTCCATGATTAATAGCATACATAATGCCATCAATAATGGCAGTAGTGGTTATAACACCATTATCGTCAGAAACCTTTATTGGCATGATCTTACAATTAGGGGCAATACCTGATAAGCCTTCATTATTATTGATGCTTCCGGCAGCTAAACAAGCGACATGAGTTCCATGATCTGAATTTTCACCTTGAGAAACAATATTAGATGAATGAAGTAACACATCCCAAGGTTTTACGATTTTTGATTTAATTTCCGGATGTTGCAAATCAAATCCACCATCTATTATAGCTATTACAATATTATTATCGCCCTTAGTCACTTCCCATGCATCAAAAGCTTTGATTTCCTTAAAAAACCAAGATTTTGTCTCATCTCGAAATCCTGGATCTTCAGGAATAAAGTTGTGATCAAAAAGGCTCTCATGCCAAATCAACATTTGGAAGTCAGACATTTTAGTGGGCAATTCTTTTTTAATAGAGTCACGTTTTTCTTTTGGGATCTTAATTTGAATTCTATTTGTTTCATCATCATAATACACAATACTATATAATGTATCCGGGTACACTTTTTTAAATTGCTTTGCAAATTTCTGTATGTTTTTATTTTCCCCTGTTAATAATATATTCAATCTGTCTGCTGCTATTTTTGACAATGAGTCAGGCGTATCAATAATATCTTTTGGATTTACAGGGACAATAACTTTTTCTTTTGGTGGAAGATTATTATTTTCATCAAAAAATAAATTGCTTAATAAGAAATAAAGTATTAATAGCAGTAAAATCAATAATATAAGAAAATACCATTCTTTATACCATTTTCTATTCAAATTATTTCCGTTTCCTATTCCTTTTTCTGTTTGTTCTTTTTCTTTAGATTTAGATAAAGATAAATG
>JALVAD010000459.1 GCA_027011385.1 Saprospiraceae bacterium
ATTTTTTACAATAGATTCATAAATGATTCGCGGGATATTCAATTTATTCAGGAAAATGTATTACTTAAATTGATTAAAAGGAATAAAAACACAATCTATGGAAAGGATTATGATTTTGATAAAATAAAAAGTATTAATGACTATAGCCGTCTTGTTCCGATTATTGAATACAAAAATATATTAAAATATATTGATATTTTGAAAAAAGGAGGAAATTCCGTTTTGACTACTGACAATGTTCTAAGATTTGTACCCACCAGCGGCACTTCTGCTGCGACAAAATTTATACCTTTCAATGACAGCTTGCAAAAAGATTTTTCAACTGCATTATTTACTTGGTTGTATGATTTGTACAATAATATCCCCTCGATTAAAAAAGGAAGATTTTTTTGGGTTATTTCACCTGTGGTAAATTATAAAAACGGTAATAGTAAAATTCCGATTGAATTTGCTAAAGACAGTTCATATTTTGGCAAAATAGGTGAACTTTTCATTGAAAAGATTATGGCTGTTCCCGATTTTTTATCTGAAATTCAAAATATAGACAATTATTACTACTTACTGTCTTGGTTTTTACTCAAAGATGATGATTTAACCCTAATCTCACTATGGAATCCATCCTTGTTAACTATTATTTTGGAAAAAATACTTTACTACAGAAATGATTTAATTGAAGATATCAGAAATGGCACTATTTCCCTACCAAATCAATCGGATAGACAAATATTGAGAAAAGCTGAAAAATATGCTAATAAAAATATCCAAAGAGCAAATGATTTGAACGGAATGATAGCAAAAGAAAGCGAATTGAAGAGTGCTAATTGGGAATTGGTTTGGCCGAATTTGAAATTAATAAGCGTATGGGAGGATGCTTGGGCAAGCGGGACATTCAAAGAACTTCAGGAATTTTTCCCAACAATATTATTTCAAGGAAAAGGTCTTCTGATGACAGAAGGGGTTATTTCCATACCATTGTTTGATACACAAACAAATTCTTCTAAAACAGTACTAACTTCAAATATTCATTTTTACGAATTTATTGATATAAAAACTCAAAAAGTTTTTCTTGCTCATCAATTAAAAGCCGGGTGTGAATACGAAGTGATAATAACTACTTCCGGTGGATTATACAGGTATAAAACTTTTGATATTATAAGATTTGAAAGATACTTTAAAAAGCATATCCACATTAAATTTATTGGGAAAAGCAATATTGTGAGTGATATAAGAGGAGAAAAATTGAATGTTTTGCATATCGACAGAATACTAAAACAAATTATAAACTTTCCTGCAAACGGTGTTTGTTTTTTAGCTCCTGTTATACAAAACAATGATGTATTTTATATATTGTTTATTGAAAATAATATTAAAACTAATATACCGGAACAAGAATTGGTTGAAAAATTAGACTTGCTTTTGCAGGAAAATTTCCATTATAAAAACTGTAGGGCTTTAAAGCAATTATCAAAGCCTGAAATATTTTTTATGGATAAAAAAGCTGTTCAATTATACAATGAATTCACCGGAACAAATAAGCAAATAAGTACGATAAAAAACCTAAGTCTAATAACAAATCCTGCAATTTCGACTTTATTACTTAATCAAAATCAAAGTAAATGAAAATATTATTGATTTTACCCGATGGACGAATACACAAGTTGGATATTTGGCCTTTCAAAAGTTCTTTTAGAGAGGCCCCATTGACAGCAACAACTTTGGCTGCATTGATTCCTCAGGATATAAATGGCGAAGTTTTAATCAGGGATGAAAGTATAGGTCAGAATCCTTTTGTTGATAATGTTGACTTGGTTGGTATTAGTGTACTAACCGGAACAGCACATAGGGCTTATGAAATTGCAAAATATTACAGGGAGAAAGGTGTCACCGTTGTATTAGGTGGTGTACATGTTACGTTGATGCCCGAAGAAGCAGCAATGCATACCGATAGTATAGTTGTTGGGTTTGCAGAAAAAACCTGGCCACAATTATTAAGGGATTTTGTGTTCGGAAAGCTAAAATCACGGTACATTGAAGATAAATCGACAAACATATTTTATGGAATTCCAAAGGCTAGAAGAGAATTGCAAAAGAAATACGGGTATATGTCTCCCAATACAGTAAGTGCTACAAGAGGATGTAAAGGAACTTGTGAATTTTGTGCTGTTCCGGCAGCAAATTTTGGATGGCAAACTAGACCAGTGAATGAGGTTATAGATGAAATACGTTCTTTGAATACCAAAAGGATAGTTTTCAATGATGTAAGTATGGGGGAAAATATGGATTATTTTAAAACACTTTTAAAAGCATTGATTCCTCTAAAAATAATTTGGGGGGGACTTGCTACTACAAAAATTTTTAGAGATCCTGAAATTGTAGATTTATTACATAAAAGCGGATGCTCTTATTTATTGATAGGGCTGGAATCAATCAGTCCAGATTCTTTAAAAAACATAAACAAAAGGTTTAATAAAATTGATAATTATGAAAACATAATCAAAGAATTGAGGAGAATAAATGTTGTTTTGATGGGAACTTTCATTTTTGGATTGGATAGCGATGATAAAAGCATTTTTGAACAAACTGTAGATTATGTTAACCAATATAAAGTAGATATTCCCAGATATGCGATAAACACCCCTTATCCTCAGACATCATTGTTTATCAAAATGAAGAAACAAGGAAGATTATTACACGAGTATTGGCCACATTACGATACTCAACATGTGGTTTTTAAACCCAATTTAATGACACCGGAACAATTAGATTCGGGTTTTAAATGGGCATACAAAGAGACATTTAAAATAGCACCAATTTTCAAAAGGACGGTTTCCTCCGGGAAAAATTTCTTTATTACTTTCGGTGGAAACCTTGCATATAGAATTTATATTAAAAGATTGTACAAAGAAACTAAGCGGATATGGGTTTAACCCCTTTTTACAATAGATATTTCTAATATTAGAGTATTACACGAGAAAGTAAGCGTATAGAACTCAGCACCTTTGAGAAATATGATAGTTTATACCAATTTTAAATACATGTCCTGTAATTGCATTTAGCCAATTATTGTTTGAATTAGTTGTAAATGATATTAGTTTTAACGACATTTGCGACTTGGTTTTTTTTGAAACAGAATTTGATTAAAATTTATTGCATTATTTTATTGCAATATTAACTATAAAATTGTTTATATTATGGCTAAAGACTATAAGAAATTGATCCTTGACGGAAATGAAGCTGTTGCCAGGGTTGCGCATAAGACCAATGAGGTTTGTGCTATATATCCTATCACGCCTTCATCACCAATGGGAGAACATGCTGATGCTTTTTCAGCAAAAGGAATGAAAAATATCTGGGGAGATATCCCTAGAATTATCGAATTACAAAGTGAAGGTGGTGCTTCCGGTACTGTACACGGTTCATTACAAGGAGGTGCTGTTACCACAACATTTACCGCATCACAAGGCTTGTTGTTGATGATACCTAATATGTTTAAAATTGCAGGAGAATTATTGCCTGCGGTATTTCATATTGCATCAAGAACGGTTGCTACGCACGCATTATCAATATTCGGTGACCATTCAGATACAATGGCAACAAGAACTACCGGTTGGGCGATACTATTTGGTGGAAGTGTTCAAGAGGCTCACGATATGGCGTTGATTGCACAATCTGCAACATTCAAAACAAGAATACCTTTTTTAAATGTTTTTGATGGATTTAGAACATCTCACGAGATTTCAAAAATCGACAGTATCGATGATGATACTATGAAGCAAATGATTTCAAATAGGGAAGTGACTGCATTTAAAAACAGAGGTTTGAACCCTGATACTCCTCAAGTAGGTGGTACTGCTCAAAATCCTGATGTGTTTTTCCAAGCCAGAGAAGCTTGTAATCCATATTACGACAAAGTGCCGGATGAAGTAAAAAAAGCAATGAAAAGATTTGCTGAACTTGAAGGTAGAGAATATCATTTATTTGATTATATCGGAGATCCGGAAGCTGAGAGAATTGTGATTTTAATGGGATCAGGTCAAGGTGCAGTTAAAGAAGCTGTTTCTTACTTGAATAAAAAAGGTGAGAAAGTTGGTGTTGTATTAGTAAGACTATACAGACCGTTTTCTATTTCTGATTTTATAGATGCAATACCTGCATCTGTTAAGAAAATAGCTGTTCTTGATAGAACAAAAGAGCCGGGAAGTATTGGAGAGCCATTATATATGGATACAATAAATGCTTTTGTTGAAGCAGGTAGAGAAATGCCAACAATAGTTGGTGGTAGATATGGATTATCTTCTAAAGAATTTACTCCGGGAATGGTAAAAGGGATTTTTGATGAATTATCAAAAGACAAACCCAAAAATCATTTTACCATCGGTATCAATGATGATGTTTCATTTACTTCTCTTGAATATGATAACTCATTATCGTTGGATACAAATACTATCAATTGTATGTTCTATGGATTGGGATCAGATGGTACTGTAAGTGCTAATAAAAACTCAATCAAGATTATCGGCGAAACTACTGATAATTATGTACAAGGATATTTTGTATATGACTCTAAAAAAGCAGGTGGGTTAACTGTTTCTCACTTGAGATTTGGAAAAGAACCTATCACATCTACATATCAGATATCACATGCTAGTTTCGTAGCTGTTCATCAGTTCAATTACTTGCAAAAGTATGATATAATGAGCAAAATCAAAAAAGGAGGAACTTTATTACTTAACTCTCCTTATAGTAAAGATGAGGTTTGGGCTAAGTTACCTAAGAGTGCTCAAGAAGGAATTATAGAAAAAAATCTTAAGTTTTATGTAATTGATGCTACCAAAGTAGCGCAAGGTATTGGTCTTGGTAAGAGAATTAACACAATTCTTCAAACTTGTTTCTTCGCTATTTCCGGTATTATTGAAAAAGATGAAGCGATTCAAAAGATTAAAGATTTCATCATAAAATCATATTCACATAAAGGTGATAATATTGTAAACATGAACTTCAAGGCTGTAGATAGTGCTATAGAAAATTTATTTGAAGTTACATATCCAAAAACTGTATCAAGTGATATTCCTAATCTACCACCTGTATATGGTGATGCTCCTGACTTTGTAAAACAAGTGCTAGGTGAAATTATTGCAGGAAAAGGAGATGCACTTCCGGTAAGTGCATTCCCGGATGATGGAATGTTCCCATTAGGAACTACAAGATATGAAAAAAGAGATATAGCAGATACGGTTCCTGTTTGGGATGCTGATCTTTGTACACAATGTAATAAATGTGTTGCTATTTGTCCTCACGGTGTTATTAGAGCAAAAGTTTATGATAAAGAATTGCTTGATGATGCACCTGTAACACTCAAGAGTTGTCCGGCAAAAGGACGACCTTTTGACAAAGACAATGAGGTTTATACATTACAAGTTTCAGTATTGGACTGTACCGGCTGTAGATTGTGTGTTGAGGTTTGTCCGGCAGTAAGTAAAGAAAATCCGGATTATAAAGCTATTAATATGGTTGATAAAATGGAAGTTGTTGAAGTTGAAACAATCAATTGGGACTATTTTGATGCTAAACTTCCTTGGTATGATAGAACAAAAATATCTCCTACAAATATAAAAGGAGCGATGTTCTTCGAACCGTTGTTTGAATTTTCAGGAGCTTGTGCGGGTTGTGGAGAAACACCATATATCAAATTGATAACTCAACTATACGGAGATCATATGATTGTTGCCAATGCTACAGGTTGTTCATCAATATACGGAGCAAATTTACCAACAACACCATATTCTACTAACGCAAAAGGACATGGTCCTGCTTGGTCAAATTCATTGTTTGAGGACAATGCAGAATACGGTTTGGGTATGAGATTAGCTGCAAATAAAAAAGCAGAAAAAGCAGCTAGTTTGCTTGAATCATTAAAAGATCAAATCGGCGAAGACTTATACATACGTATAAAAGACAATAAAGAAGAAAGTGAAGAAGACAAACAAAACTTGATGGATGCGATTGATGAATTGAACATCAAACTTAAAGAAATCGATACGGAAACATCAAGAGATTTGTTGCATATCTCTGATTACTTGAAAAAGAAATCTGTGTGGATATTCGGTGGTGACGGTTGGGCTTATGATATCGGATTCGGTGGATTGGATCACGTATTGGCATCCGGAGAGAATGTAAATATCCTTGTAATGGATACGGAAGTTTACTCTAATACCGGTGGTCAAATGTCAAAAGCTACACCTATAGGTGCTGCGGCTAAATTCGCGTATTCAGGTAAGAAATTGTCTAAAAAAGATCTTGGTTTAATCGCTGTTTCTTACGGTGATGTGTATGTAGCGCAAATAGCGATGGGAGCGAAAGATGCCCAAACGCTAAAAGCTATTAGAGAAGCAGAAGCATTTGATGGAGTTTCTATTATTATTGCTTACTCACATTGTATCGAACACGGATATGATATGGGTGACGGTGCTACTCACCAACAATTGGCAATAGAGACCGGTTTCTGGCCATTGTATAGATTTAATCCTAGAAATGCTCAAGGTAAGAGGTTTAAATTAGATAGTAAACCTCCTGCAAGACCACTCGAAGATTTTATGTACACAGAAGGTAGATTCAATAGAGTAGCTAAGCAAGATCCTGAAAGAGGTAAAATGCTTTTGGATTTGGCTAATCAAGAGTTGGAAAAGAAATGGAATCAACTTGAAGCTGCTAAATCACTATAGGTTTAATATCAATTAAATTTTATGATATTTAGGACTGTCTGTTTACCGGACAGTCCTTTTTTTGTATATTTGAGCCGTTATACCAATTTAACTCAATATTGAAAAATTAATTCTATAATATTAATACAACATCTTAAAGTTAATTTGGTATTGTTTTTTATGGACTGTCTAAAAAGATTATTTTGACAGACTTGTTTTTAATAATGTTGTATGCAAAAGTATTTTTGGATTGTTGTCTTATTCCTATTACTTTACTCCTGCAAAACCAATAAAAGGAGTAAAATTATCCCTTTCAATAAAATGAATAAAGAAAGTATAATTAAGATTCCGTTTGAATTTAAAAAAGATGAACTTGCAAATTTAATAGATTCATTATTACCCGACACTTTGCTCGAAAAAGAAGAGGGGTTACCTTTGAGTATTAAAATTTTGAAAAGCGATATTTCAGGTATTAATTTAGATGGTAAAAATATCGACTTGGTCGTTTCTATCAAAGTTGACTTGGTAAAAAAAATCGGTTCTTTTCCTGTTGCTTCAGGTAGTGGTGAAATTGAGTTAGATATATTTTCACAAATCGATATTGATGAAAATTGGAAATTAAAAACCAAAACTACTTTAGTAGATTATTCTTGGGTAAATAAACCTGTGATTAATTTTATAGGGATGGAGTTTTCCGCTCCAGAATTGGTGGAAAAGTATATCGATTATAAACAAATGGAATGGATGAATCAAGTGGATTCTACAATAGCAAATAGCAATTTATTACAATCACCGGTCGATTCTATAGCCGGATTTTTTTCGTCACCCATTGTCATAGATTCATTGGGCATAGCCGGATTAAAAATAAGCCCTAAAACCATTGGTTTTTCTCCGTTTAAATCATCTCAAAATACTATTTCCGGGCAGTTAAACCTTAGTTTTTTTAACGATATAATACCGATGAGTGAATACCGGAGCAATGATACTATCTATCCGAAATTCAATTGGTATTTTAACGAATATTTTGAACAAAAAGCGGTTTTAACCCTCGGAATGAATAAATATATCACTCAAAAGTTAATTGATGACTATTTATTAGCTCAAGACTCAAAGGGTTTGGTTTTTGATATAAAAGGGAACGAAATAAAAATAGAAAAGGCCAATGTTGTTTTTGATAAAGATGTAGTAGGTGCTAAGGTTGATTTTTCAGGAAACAAAAGTGGAAATATCTTGGTTAAAACCCGGCCTATCTGGGATAGAAATCAAAAATATTTATTTCTGAAAAAGAGATTTGTAGATATTGATCTTGATGGTTTCGGTTCTCAAATATTTGTCAATCTTTTTAGTAATACATTGGAAAGAAAAATAATGGACGGATTGCAGGAAAGTCTGAATTTGAAGATAAAAGATATTGTTGACGATACCAATCAATTTTTGGATACATTAAAATATGATAACACTTTAACAATAAAGGATTATAATTTGCCAATGCAATTGGAAGACGGTTATTTTTTTATAGATGTAGATTTTGCACTCGAAGGTAAGATAACTTGGAATAAATTAAATATTGAACTTAAGTAGTGTCTGCACGAAAACACATCAAATTTTAAATTGATTCTTATGGTCATCTTTTGACTTTTTCACACGTGATTGATACAAAAGCATCAAATCATTGCAAAAAAATCAAAATATGGGCAATAATTATCTAAATTTAAAAAATTGCCTGTTTTCATGCAGACACTAATAAAGAATCCTTTTTTTGACTACTTTTGCAGAAAAATAAAAAAATGGCAGATAACAAAGTAATATTTTCAATGGAAGGAGTGACAAAAATCTTTCCTCCCAGCAAGACGGTTTTAAAAAATATATGGCTATCATTTTACTATGGTGCTAAAATAGGTGTTTTGGGTCTCAATGGCTCCGGGAAAACCAGCCTTTTGAAAATAATAGCGGGTATTGACGATGAATTTCAAGGAAAAGTAACTTTTGATAAAGAATACAAAATCGGATATCTCGAACAAGAACCAAAGCTGGATGAGAATAAAACTGTAAAAGAAATAGTCCAAGAAGGTGTTCAACATATAGTGGATGTGGTAAATGAATATGAAGCTGTGTCTGCAAAATTGGCAGAGCCGATGAGCGATGATGAAATGATGAAAGTTATCGAAGAACAAGGTGAGCTCTTGGAAAAAATGGATCATTATGATGCATGGGAATTGGATCATACTTTAGAACTTGCGATGGATGCATTGAGATGTCCGCCTGATGATGCAAAAGTATCAGTTCTTTCCGGTGGAGAGAGAAGAAGAGTTGCATTGGCACGACTCCTCTTGAGTAAACCCGATATTTTACTGCTTGATGAGCCTACTAACCACCTTGATGCAGAAAGTGTGCATTGGCTTGAGCAATTTCTCAAATCTTTTCCCGGTACTGTGATCGCTGTAACTCACGATAGATATTTTCTTGATAATGTAGCCGGATGGATATTAGAATTGGATAGAGGTGAAGGTATTCCTTGGGAAGGAAATTACAGCTCTTGGCTGGAACAAAAGTCAAACAGACTTGCTAATGAGGAAAAAGCAGAATCCAAAAGACAAAAAATACTTAAAAGAGAATTAGAATGGACAAGATTGGCACCAAAGGCAAAACAAGCTAAGGGTAAAGCCAGACTTAATGCTTATGAAACAATGAGCAATGCAGAAGTAAAGGAAAAAGAGTCCAAATTGGAATTGTATATTCCGCCGGGAGCAAGATTGGGAGATGTGGTAATTGAAGCAGATAAAGTTAGTAAGGGGTTTGAAAATAGACTTCTAATAGATAATCTTAGCTTTAATATCCCTAAAAATGCAATTGTTGGAATCATAGGACCAAACGGTGTTGGTAAATCAACATTGTTCAGAATGATAATGGGTGAAGAATCTCCCGATAGCGGTACTATAAGAATTGGAGAAACCGTACAACTTGCATATGTTGACCAATCTCACAAAGATTTATTGCCTGAGAAAACAGTATATGAAGTAATAAGTCAAGGGAATGAATTTATTCAGATAGGAAATAAAGAAATAAATGCGAGAGCATATTTGAGCAGATTTAACTTCAACGGTTCAGATCAACAGAAAAAAGTAGGGGTTTTATCGGGTGGAGAACGAAATAGACTTCACCTTGCCATGACATTAAAACAAGGTGCAAATGTGATTTTACTCGATGAGCCTACTAATGATATTGATGTTAATACATTGCGTGCTTTGGAAGAGGCTATAGAAAATTTTGCAGGATGTGCTCTGATTGTATCTCACGATAGGTGGTTTATCGATAGATTAGCAACCCATATTTTAGCATTTGAAGATGAGGGACAACAAGTTTTCTTCGAAGGAAATTTCTCCGCCTACGAAGAGAAAAAGAAAGAAAGATTGGGTGATATAACGCCTAAAAGACCAAGATTTAAAAGCTTGCTGTAATATCTATACCTCGTCTCAAAATTTGGTTGGTATAAGACATGACACAAGTGTCGTACAGGCGACATTTGTGAACTCTTTATAGTATTAATTAAAACAATTCAGCTCATTTTTCATTTAGTGTTCAATGACAATTAGGAAAAATCAGACAATTTATAGCATAATATCGCTATCTTTAGCTTTGTGGATGATGATTATATCTGCGGGGATTGTTGTCGATTTGCATTATTGCCAAAATAAAATCAAAAACTTTGCATTATATACAGAGGCAGAATCTTGTCATCAATCTGATGATGTTTGCCCAATGCATAAAAAGTCCTGTTCAATGGATAATATGCAATGCAATAATGATAGTGATAGAGAAGATCATTGTTGCCATAATGAGAAAAAAGTTGTTAAGTCCAAGGTTAAATACACTTTTTATGCCCCTTATTCTGCTAAGCCTTTTGATTTTGCTGTTATACTACATACATTTGTGATAGATGAAAGTAATGTTAGTACTCACAACAGCATTAAACCTATATATGTCGATAGACCACCACCGCGTGATATTGACTTGCAATCTCTGTATCAGAGTTACATATTATAACATCTAATTTTAATTAAAAGCGTTTTAGGACTGCTGATTTTTTATCTCAAGTTACTTACTTTTGGTAATTATTATATGGTTCTTAAAAGCTTTTTTAGTTTTGGGTATAAATTCTCAAGGCTAAAGAGGAAGTTCCGGGCTGGAGCGTAGCGAAGTGTACTGCGGGATTTCAGCTTTTAAAAAATATAAATATTAAAATTAGATTAGATGTTAAATAAAACAATAAAATTCCTTCTTGAAAATAAGTTGGTAACTATTTTGTTACTCGTTATATTTGTTTTTTGGGGAATAATAAGTGCTCCTTTTGATTGGGATATAGATTGGTTACCACGAAATCCGGTAGCTGTAGATGCTATTCCTGATATTGGAGAAAACCAGCAAATAGTATTCACAAAATGGGATGGTCAATCACCTCAGGATATAGAAGACCAAATAACTTATCCATTGATGATTTCATTACTAGGAATTCCGGGAGTGAAGACTATTCGTAGTTCTTCGATGTTTGGGTTTTCTACCATTTTTGTAATCTTCGATGAGAAGATTGATTTCTATTGGAGTCGAAGTAGAATACTGGAAAAACTAAATTCACTACCTGCAAATTTATTGCCGATAGGAGTGAAACCATCGCTTGGGCCTGATGCTACAGGATTGGGGCAGATATTTTGGTACACTCTTGAAGGCAGGGATACCTCTGGTAATGTTACTGGTGGATGGGATTTGCAAGAATTGCGTTCCATTCAAGATTATTATGTTAAATATGGTCTGGCTTCTGCCAAGGGAGTATCGGAAGTAGCAAGTATTGGCGGATTTGTAAAAGAATATCAGGTAGATGTTGATCCTGCTAAACTTCAACAGTATGATATCAGCCTCAAAGAGGTGGTTAATGCCGTACGAAATTCCAATAAAGATATAGGGGCAAAAACCCTTGAAATAAATAATGCAGAATACCTTATCAGAGGACTTGGCTATGTTAAAAAAATAGAAGACCTTGAAAACAGTGTTGTTAAGTCTGTCAATAATACCCCTGTTCTTGTCAAAGATCTAGCTCATATATCACTTGGACCACAAGAAAGAAGAGGAATTTTAGATAAAAATGGTGCAGAGGTTGTAGGTGGAGTCGTTGTAGCTAGATACGGTGCAAATCCGATGGAAGTGATAAAAAATGTCAAATCCAAAATGAGAGAATTGAGTACAGGATTACCGTCTAAAACTCTGAAAGACGGCAGAGAATCTCAATTGACAATAGTTCCTTTTTACGATAGAACTAAACTTATTGAGGAAACACTTTTTACACTTAATGATGCTCTTGCCCTTGAAATATTGGTTACTATTTTGGTAATTATGTTGATGCTGTTCAATCTTCGCTCATCGATGTTGATTTCAGGTCTATTACCATTGGCTGTATTGATGGTATTTATAGCGATGAAAATGTTTAATGTTGATGCCAATATTGTAGCGTTATCCGGAATTGCAATAGCGATAGGCACAATGGTAGATATAGGGATTATACTGATAGAGAATGTCATCAAAAAGTTAAAAGAGCTCAAAGGTCACCCGGTAAATCAAATAGTTTATAAAGCAACATCTGAGGTTTCAGGCGCGATATTAACCGCTGTAATGACAACAATTGTCAGTTTTTTACCTGTTTTTACGATGCAGGCAGCCGAAGGGAAACTGTTCAGACCATTGGCTTTCACGAAAACATTTGCCTTAATTGCCGCCTTATTTGTAGGCTTGTTTATAATACCGACATTTGCTTCTCTTATATTTAAAGAAAGAAAGAAACTATCAAATACCCTAAGATTATTAATCAATATATTTTGGATAATTCTCGGGGTTTTTGTCGTGTATGAGGGAATAGTTTTAGGTATTCTTATTTCATTATTCGGTATAATAAATATTTTGTCCCAAAAATATGATTGGGTAAATTTAAAAGAAGATTTTATCAAAAATCTTTTGGGAGGATTGGCAATATTGTGGCTTTTGACTGAATACTGGCGACCATTGGATTTTGATAGATCACTTAGCTCCAATTTCGTCTTTGTTGCAGCATCTACGCTTAGTCTTCTAATAATATTTTATGTATTTCAAATATATTATGTAAGATTATTGAGATTCGCATTGAAATACAAAGTATTGTTTTTGATACTACCGGTGCTTATACTGGTAGGAGGCTATAATTCTTTCAAATCAATGGGTAAGGAATTTATGCCGTCATTGGATGAGGGTGCTTTTTTGCTTATGCCGACAACAATGCCGCACGCAGGAGTACAAGAAAACAAAAAGACTCTAAAACTATTGGATATTGCAGTAGCCAATATACCGGAAGTAGATGTAGTGGTCGGTAAGGCGGGAAGAGTTCAAAGTGCTTTGGATCCTGCTCCTTTGTCGATGTTTGAGAATATAATTCAGTATTTACCTGAGTATATTGAAAACAAAGACAGAGATAAATTGAGATTCAAAGTTGATGAAACCGGTAAATTTTATACAAAAGATAGTGATGAGAGGATTGAAGATATGCAAAAAGTTGATGTTGCCAAACTGATACCTGATGATGAAGGTAAATTTTTTAGACAATGGAGGAAAGAAATCAAAAGTCCTGATGATATTTGGAACAAAATAGTAGAGGCAACAAAACTTCCCGGGGTGACATCGGCACCAAAACTTCAACCTATCGAAACAAGGTTAGTGATGCTGCAAACAGGTATGAGAAGTCCGATGGGAATCAAAATCAAAGGACTAAACCTAAAAGATATTGAAAAATTAGGGATGGAATTCGAAAAAGCATTGAAAGAAGTTCCCGGAGTTAAATCAGAAGCGGTTTTTGCCGACAGAATTATTGGGAAACCATATTTATTGCTGGATATTGATCGTCAAAAAGCTGCATTGTACGGTTTAAAGGTCAATGATATCCAAGAGACTATAATGGTAGCATTGGGCGGTAAGAAAGTAAGTACTACGGTTGAGGGTAGAGAGCGCTATTCCATAAGGGTAAGATATCCACGTGAACTTAGAACATCGCCGGATGATTTAAGGAAAGTGATAATCAAGACTCCGGCAGGTGAGCAAATACTTCTTGGTGATTTAGTAGATGTGAAGTATGAGAGAGGTCCACAGGTTATAAAGGGAGAAGATACATTTTTGATTGGCTATGTTCTTTTTGATAAAGAAAAAGATGAAGCTGAAGTAAATATAGTGGAAAAAGCACAAAGTTATCTTGCAGGTAAAATAGAAAAAGGGGAAATAGTTGTTCCACAAGGAGTGAGTTATCAATTTACCGGGACCTATGAAAATCAAATAAGGTCAGAAAAAAGGTTGATGATTGTATTGCCATTGTCCTTGATGATTATATTCTTGATATTGTACTTTCAATTCAGGGCAGTAAGTACAACTTTGATGGTATTTACAGGAATATTTGTTGCATTTTCAGGAGGTTTTATAATGTTATGGCTATATAGTCAAGGTTGGTTCTTGGATTTTGATGTGTTTGGAAAAAATATGCGTGATATATTCAATATACATACGGTCAATTTGAGTGTAGCTATTTGGGTAGGCTTTATTGCATTATTCGGCATTGCAACAGATGATGGAGTTGTGATGGCAACGTATTTAACACAAATATTTGAAGAAAATAAACCAACAACTAAGCAAAGTATAAGAGATGCAGTAGTAGAAGCCGGAAGAAAACGTATTCGTCCGTGTTTGATGACAACTGCAACGACAATTCTTGCATTATTACCTGTCTTGACCTCTAAAGGTAGGGGTTCGGATATAATGATTCCAATGGCCATTCCTGCTTTTGGTGGTATGTTAGTTGCTTTGATTACATTGTTTGTTGTGCCTGTTCTTTATAGTTGGGTGAAGGAGAGAAGGGCGAGAGTGCGATAGTGCGAACGGGCGAGTAGGTGAGTTGGAGAGGAGGTGGGAAGTGAGAGAAGGGGCGAAGAGAGATGAGAGGTGAGAGACGGAGAGACGAAGAGACAGAGAGACGGAGAGATTGTTTTTTTGTTTGGTGTTCTGTGTTCTTTGTTTTGAAGTTTCAAGTTTGGAAGTTTTGAATATCGAATATCGATTAACGAATGATGATTTTAGAAGTTGGGAAGCGAGGTTGGGAGACAGTTGCTTATCAGGGAATTGTTGCTTTGAGAAGTTAGGAAGCTTGGTTTGGATATTATTAAAAACCACGATAGTGGTTTAATGTGAATAGCCCATAGTGCAACTATGGGAATTATGAAGTGAAGAAATAGAACCCCGAAGGGTGTTCAATTTGGATGTTTGGGGGGTTTGGTGGTGGTTTGCAAAGAGGCTAAAGGCTAAAGTGCAAAGGCAAAAGTAAAAAGTTTTGAATATCGAATATCGATTAATGAATGATGATTTTAGAAGTTGGGAAGCGAGATTGGGAGACAGTTGCTTATCAGGGGGAAAAGCGTAGTGGAAGTCCGGCATAGCGAAGTATATTGCGGGATATAGAGTTCCAAGTTCCGAGTTTGAAATCCGATAAAGGAAAACTTAGGACTCGAAAGCACGACTGCAAGGAGTGATTTTGAAGCCGGTTTGTAAAAAGGTGATTGCGATAGGGATGGTAGTGGAGTCGACATTAGGAGGCTGTCCCTGGCGAAAGACGGGACGAAACCCACGAACAGCCCGGTCGGAATAGAGATTTTTGCGTGGGCATTGTAGGGTTGAAATCTCTATGGAGAATCGCCCAAAAAAATATAACTTTTAATTAAACAAAAATGGATAGAAAATGAAAATAAAATTATTGATATTAATCTTCTTTTTAATTGTCCAAATCGGTATTGGGCAGACCTTGGAAGATTATTTGAAGATAGCGGAAAAGAATAATCCGGAGATAGAGTATTACGATATAAACCACAAGATATTTCAGGAAAAGGTTGATGAAACGGGAAATTTGGATAATACAAAATTTACTATGGGATACTTTATTTTTCCGCCTGAAACAAGACTTGGAGCACAGAGATTGAAGCTCGGCGCACAGCAATCATTTCCTTGGCCGGGGACATTTGAAGCCCAAAAGGATGTTGCGAGGCTAAAATCGGAACAGGTTTCTTATGATAGTGATATTGCAAGGCTGAATTTATTCTATAATATCAAAAAAACCTATTATGAATTATACAAAAATTTAGCGACATTGGATGTATATAAAGAGAATAAGGAAATATTGGATATATATGAAAAGATGGCTTTAGGGGCATTGGAAAACAACAGGGCAAAAATGAGTGATGTATTGAAAATTCAAACTCAAAAGAATCTATTACACAGCAAAATTTTTAGTGCTTTCAACGATATGACCGCCTTGTCGAATCAATTCAACAGGCTATTGAACAGAAATGTGAATGAGCCGGTAAATATGTTGGATTCTATGAGTGTATTGGATATTCTTATCACAGAAGATTCGATAAACAAACATCCCGTACTTACTAAAATAGAAGCTAAAAAGAATGTATTTGAAAAGGAGAAAGAGCTCTTGAAATATCAGGAGAAACCAAAATTTTCAGTAGCATTGGATTATATTTCTGTAAGTAAACGGGACGATTTATCTCCTGCCGGAAACGGTAGAGATATTTTGATGCCTATGATTGGGGTTTCGATTCCATTCTTTACGAAACAATATGATGCCAAAGGAAAAAGACTGGAATTGTCAATGGAAAAAGCCGATATTGAAAAATACAATCAAGAGAAAAGATTCAAAACGCAATATGATATAGCAAAAGCTAAATTGAAAAATGCAATTCTTCAGGTTGTTGCTGCCGAAAAGAATAAAGATGTAATACAAAGAGCAATTGATAGCGACCTTAAAGCTTATGAAACAGGTAAATTGGATTATGACAATATCTTGAGAATGCAATTACAGAAAATACAATATCAGTTGCTTGAAATTAAAAGCACTAAAGACGCTTTCGTACAGAAGGCTAAAATGGAGTATCTGGAAGGTAAGTAGAATTTTTAAACAAATAAAAAAAATAAAAAGATGAAATATACAAAAATAATTATCACGGCAATACTTTTTCTTGCAATTGGAATTTTTACGGGAAAACTGATTTTTACAGCTAATAACGCTGAAAAAATAGAAAATCATTCGGAAGCAGAACACACAGATGAGCATTGGACTTGCTCGATGCACCCGCAGATTGATATGCCGGAACCAGGTCAATGTCCGATTTGTGGTATGGACTTAATTCCAAAAGAAAAAGGTTCGGAAGAGGAACTGAATCCAAATAGATTTAAAATGACCAAAACGGCTATTGCTCTTGCGAATATTCAAACATTTACAGTGGGAAATTCTATATCCGGTATAGATAAATCCAAAATGAAACTATCGGGTAAAATCGTTCAAAATGATAATAATACCGCCCTTCAAACAGCGCATTTCGGTGGTAGAATTGAGAAATTGTATTACAAAGCAGAAGGAGATTATATCAAAAAAGGCAGTTTACTCGCTTTGATTTATTCTCCGGAACTAGTTACAGCTCAAAACGAATTGATACAAGCATTGGAAGTAAAAAACGAGCAACCTGAATTGTATAATTCCGTCAGAAAAAAATTATTGAATTGGAAATTGACGGAAGAACAAGTAAGGGGTATAGAACAGAAAAAAGGAATTATTACAAACTTTAAAATGTATGCAAGTGTAAGCGGTATAATCACGAAAAAGTTTGTAGAAGAAGGAGATCACGTTAGAGAAGGAAGTAAAATGTTTGAAGTTTTGGGAATGGGTACGGTTTGGGCTGAATTTGACGTGTTTGAACGAGATATAGCATATATCAAAAAAGGTACACAAATCACAATCACATCTAATGCATATCCTGATAAAAAAATCAAATCTAAAATTAATTTTATAGACCCTTTACTCGATTCAAAAACTAGAACTGTAAAGGTAAGAGCTACTGTTAGAAACAATAATTATACTTTAAAACCCGGAATGATAGTTTATGCTGACATAAATATAAGCCCAACTTCAAAATCAAATAAAAGCTCAGTATTAGTACCTAAAACAGCTGTAATGTGGACAGGTAAACGTTCTATCGTATATGTAAAACCTGATGCAGATAAACCGGTATTTGAACTCAGAGAAGTGGAATTGGGGAAAGATATGGGGACAAACTATGAAATATTATCAGGATTAGAACAGGGTGAGGAAGTTGTGACCAATGGTACATTTACACTTGATGCAGCTGCTCAATTGCAAGGTAAGGCTAGTATGATGAACCCTACAGCAGATGCCGGTCAATCAGGAATCGAAATGAAATGTGCATCCGGTAAATGTGGTGATAGTATGAAGAAAGAAGGGAAAAGTATGAGGACAAAAGATAAAAGTAAAAAGATAAAAGATGAAGGGAAAAAGGGAGAGGAGATGAAGTGTGGTGTCGGGAAATGTGGTGGAGGGATGTAGTGAGAGAGGGTGAGACTAAGAGAGGGAGATAATGGGTGATTGGGCGAGAGAGCAAATGGGTGAGTGATTTTTTTGTTTCGTGTTCTGTGTTTCGTGTTCTGTGTTCCGTGTTCTGTGTTCCGTGTTCTGTGTTTGAAAGTTTCAAGTTTGGAAGTTTCGGGGATTTGAAAATCGAACACCGAATAAGGATTGATGATTTTGGAAGTGTGTACAGTGAAGAAACTAGGTCAGAGGTGCTCGCTTATCAGTGGATTTTAAGAGATAATAGGTCAGAGACCTTTATTTCAGAGGAGGATTTGCTATTTGGGTAGAAAAATTGATTAAAGAGAAACTTAGGACTCGAAAGCGCGACTGTAAGGAGTGATTTTGAAGCCGGTTTTTAAAAAGATAAAAGTACAAAGGCTAAAGTGTGAAGTTTGGAATATCGAATACCGAACAAGGAATGATGATTTTGGAAGTGTGTACAGTGAAGAAGCTAGGTCAGAGGTGCTCGCTTATCAGGATATTGAGAATTAAAAACCACGAGAGTGGTTTAATATTAATAGCCCCGTATGAAATGCGGGGTATATGAAAGGGGGAAAATGAACGCCGAAGGATGTTCAATGTGAAAATGTATTTTGGAATTTCAGATTTTAAGAGATAATAGGTCAGAGACCTTTATTTCAGGGAAGGATTAACTATTTGGGTGAAAAAATTGATTAAAGAGAAACTTAGGACTCGAAAGCGCGACTGTAAGGAGTGATTTTGAAGCCGGTTTTTAAAAAAGATAAAGTCTAAAGTGCAAAGGCTAAAGTGTGAAGTTTGGAATATCGAATACCGAACAAGGAATGATGATTTAAGAAGTGGAAAAAGTGAGAACAAAAATAGGCGATTTTTAATTCAAATATAAAGTTATGGATAAAAAAATAAAGAGTTTGGAAGTAAAGAATATGGTATGTAATCGCTGTATTAAGGTTATCAAGAATGAATTGAATAACAATGGATTTGAAATTGAAAGTATTGAACTTGGTAAGGTTGTTTTTGAAACATCAATAAGTGAAGAAGATAGAATAAAAATTGAAAATATTCTAATGAAAGAAGGTTTTGAATTATTGGAAGACAGGGAATCAAAAATCATTAATCAGGTAAAGACTTTAATTATTAATCACGTACACTATGGTAGAGAAAAACCATATCATCAGAATTTTTCAGATTTCCTTAGTTCAAATATTGGGATTGACTATTCTGCTATAAGTAAACTGTTTTCTATAATAGAGGGTAGAACTATAGAAAACTATATCATAGAGCAAAAAATAGAGCGTACAAAAGAATTATTGGTGTACAACGAGCTTACGATTAGTGAGATTTCTTATGATTTAGGATATAGCAGTCCGCAACATCTATCCCGGCAATTTAAGCAAGTTACTGGTATGACGCCTACCGTATTTAAGAAAATAGGTATGAGAAAGAAATTAGATACAATATAGCAATAATTATGCACAAGCTTGAACCCGCTTTGATTTATCTTTGCATTGTAATAAATAATTAATAAACAGATTTGATTTTAATATTATATTTTAAAATTGAATCATAAAAAAAATTTAAAGAATATGAAAACAATAGCAGTTATTTTAGGAGTAGTAGGTATTTTTTTATTGATCGGTTGTTATCAAAAACCGGATACAACAGAAATGCTTAAGAATACAGAAATGAGAAATCAAACAATGCAAACAATTGTAAATGATAAAGACATGATGGCTGAGTTCATTGGAAAAATGAAAGAAAATAAAAATTCAATGCAAATGATGACAGAAGACAAGGATATGATGCAAATGATGATGCAAGGAAAAGGAATGCAAATGATGCAAAACAAATGGAAAGTGGAAATGATGAAAGATGGAAAAATGATGGAAAATATGATACAAAATATGATGAACAATGGAGAAATGATGCAAAAAATGATGAAAATGATGAAAGAAAAAGGTGTGATGAGTGAAAAATGCATGAAATCTAGTATGGAGATGATGAAAGAAAAGGGAATAATGGGTCACAGTAAAATGCAAATGAATTAAATATTTAAAATTAAAAAAAACAAGTTTAGTATCGTGTCATATGTATTATGAAGTAAAAGCGGAATTAATTTTAATGAAGAGGATGACAATAATATGTTTGATAGGGCACTAAGCATTAAAAAATTAACAATATGCAATATTATTTTGAAAAAACAACAAATTATGATTTTGATAAATCAGTACAGAGGATTACGGAAGAGTTAAAAATACAAGGGTTCGGAATCTTAGCTGAAATAGATATGAAAAAAACACTAAAAGAAAAAATTAATGTAGATTTTATTGAATACAAGATTTTGGAAGCTTGCAATCCTCCTTTTGCTTATAAATCTTTGATGGCAGAAGAGAATATAGGAATAATGCTTCCGTGTAATAT
>JALVAD010000460.1 GCA_027011385.1 Saprospiraceae bacterium
ATTATATTTTTAGCAAACATCTAACAAAAAGAATTCAAAATACCAAGTAATAGTTCAAAATCATTAAGAATTCAAATTATTTATATTAATTTTGTATGTATGATTTTTCCCACTTTAAACATTAACAGATGAAAAAAATCCTATTTCTTCTCGCTGCAATTTTAATGCTATACTCTTGTAAAAGAAATACCAATTCCCAAGAAAGCAACAGTAATGATAAAAATTTCGATAATTATATCACTGGTCATACACAAAGCCCTATTTCACGATGTAGCGACATTTTTATCAATCTCGGATTCCATATCCCGGATAGTATTGCCATCAATCAAAATCTGATTACTTCCCAACCAAATTTGGGAGGATTAGTTTTGGTAAATGAAGAAAAAAACAGGATAACTCTTCAAAACCCTACGATAAAACACAATGTAAAATATCATATAAAATTCAATATAAATCAATTGACTCAAATGCCTAGAGGAATGGAAAACTTTGAATTTGACATTGAAGCCAAAAGGCAAGTTTGGGATGTTAAACTACAAGCACCGATTAGTAAATCAATGGAATTAGTCAATATAAAAGGCAAAATCAATTATTCAGACTGTGAACCAGATCGTACGATTGTAGAAGAGGCTTTCTCCGCAAGTCAAGATGGCAAAAAACTCCCAGTAACTTGGTCACATCCAGCAAATAACAATGTACTCTCATATTTTACGATTAGAGATATCGAGAGAAAAGACGAACCGGGTTTGGTTGATATAAAACTTTCGATGTCCCCCATCAATGTCGATGACGAAGCCAATTTAAAAGTTATAGTTCCCTCAAAATCGGATTTTTCTCTCCATTCCTATCGCATTGAAAGCAATCAACATATTGTTTTAAATTTCACAGATCCGATAAAAAAATCTCAAGATTTAACCGGTCTTATCAATGTTAAGGGAAGAAAAATAAGAAATATCTCAGTCAGTTACAACGAAGTAAATGTATATTTTGACAAGGTCGATTACGGATATTTTAATTTGGCAATTTTACCTGGCATTAAAAATTTGGCTAATTTTCCATTGAAAGACAAGTACACTAGAAAGCTATTTTTCGCACCGCCAAAACCAAAAGTAAATATTGCAGAACAAGGTAATATTTTACCTCCAAACGGGAACTGGGAAATACCTGTTTCCATAGTATCCGCATCGGGATTTAGACTAAGAATACTTAAAATTTATGAAAAAAACACACATAGGTTTTTTCAGGAAAACGGAGGAAGTTTAAGTCATCAAACAGGGCTTGAAAATATCGGAAGAATAGTTTTGGATACAATATTCAATATTCATAAAAAGGACTATTTCAAAGAGACTTTTCATTCTTTGGCTTTGGGAAATAAGATTAATAAAGAAAAGGGAGCATTGTACAAATTGTTTCTGACTATTCCTTATGAGCACAATAAATACCCTTGCGAAAAAAGAGAAAAATCGGAAAATAAGGATAAGATAGATCAAATTGATTTTGACAGACCTTATATCACATATAGCTATGGCGATGATTATTATTACGAAGACGAATATTATTATGGTGACAATAATTTAGGAAGAAGGCGATATAATGATTCGAACAATGACGATAGATATTATAGCAGCCCTTGTTATTCAAATTTTGAAAATACGATTCAAGACCAAAGATTGCTCATATGCACAGATTTGGGCTTAGTAGTAAAATCACAGCCGTTTGCAAATAAATATTTGGCTTATGTATCGCATATCACAAATTCAAACCCAATACAGGGTGCTAAAGTAAAATTCTATAATTTTCAGGGTGGGTTAATAGCACAATCCACATCCGACAATTCAGGATTTGCTACAATACATACCAAAAAGAAACCTTATTTGGCCAAGGTAAGCTACAATGGTCAGAATACATTTGCCACCCTTAAAGATGCCAACGCATTGTCGATGAGTAGCTTTCAAGTTGAAGGGAAAAAATGGGGAGGAAATGACAAAGTCTATTTTTACGGAGAAAGAGATGTTTGGAGACCCGGAGACACGGTCTATATGAATTGCATCATCTATAACAAACTGAAAAAAATCCCTGAAAACCTGCCAATCAACTTAACATTATTTGACCCTACAAATAAACCTGTTAAAAAATGGACAGTGAGGAAAAACTTTGACGGACTATATGACTGCCGTTTTTATACTGATTTAAATGCAGCCACTGGATATTGGAGACTTGAGATGGAATATGGAGGAATGATGTATTTCAAAGATATAAGAATAGAAACGATAAGACCCAATAGGCTGAAACTTGATATTGCCTTTGAAAATGAAAAAATGCTTACTGCAAAAAATACAGGTAAAGCAACAGTTAAGGTAAAATGGATGCACGGTTTGCCGGCAAAAGAACTTCAAACAGAGGTTGAGATGTTGCAAAAAAGTCTAACAAATCCATTTGGAGCAAATTATAAAAATTATGTTTTTGATGATATAAGAGTTCCTTATGAACGGGAGGTGGGATTGATTGCAGATGGGAAAACGGATGAAGAGGGTAATTTGGATTTCCAAATTCCAATTGAGGATAAATATCCCTCAATGATGCTATATAATTTTGAATTGAGGGCATACGAAAAAGGAGGTGCGTTTAGTACCAATATGAAAAGTATAAAATATTCCCCCTATTCCTCTTATGTTGGGGCAAAATTCCCAAAGGGTTCAACTGCACACAACATTTATTTGAAAATAGGAGATGCAATACAAGTTTCTTGCCTAGATCAAGACGGAAAACCAATTGATAATAGAGTCGCTGTCAATTTGTATAGGATAGATTACAATTGGTGGTATCAGTTTGGCACTAAAGGAGATTACTCTGCCATAAATAGTCATATTATAAAAAAAGTATTCAGTAATAATGTTGATATAAAAAAAGCAGGTTCTCCTATTACAATCAATAATACAGGTAGATTTTTAGTAGTGATTACCGATAGCAAAAGCGGTCATTCCGTTAGTAGAGTCGTTTACAGTTACGAAAATAATTATTGGTCCGAAGGGGGTGATGAGGTCGCACAATTGGAAGTACTTCCCTTTCTTATCGAAAAAGACGAGTACAATGTTGATGATATCGTAGAATTCAATCTTCCTGCAATCCCCAATGGGCATTTTGTAGTAACTGTCGAAAGTGGTGGGAAAATAATATATAAAGAGGTAAAAAAATCAGGGAATTATCCCATACCGGTATCGTTTTTTGCAGAGAGCAATATGAGTCCGACAGCATATATCCATGTGCATTTTATTCAAGCGTGGACTAAGCATCGTAATGACAGACCTTTGAGATTATTTGGAGTAAAACCGATAAAAGTTTTTGACCGCAATACAATACTTAATCCCGAAATTGCCATGCCTGATGAAATTAGGGCTGATAAGAATTTTGATATAAGTATATCTGAACAAAACGGTAAAGCGATGAGCTATACCTTAGCTGTTGTAGATGAAGGTCTTCTTGATATAACCCAATTCAAAACGCCGGATCCGTGGTCATATTTCTTTACCAAAGCAGGATTGAAAGTAAAAACTTGGGATATTTACCGGGATATTTTCCATAGATTTTTGGGTGAATACAGCTCCTTGCTTGCAGTTGGTGGTGATGGGGTCAATGCGATTAATCCTACGGCAAAAGCCCAAAGATTTAAGCCTGCCGTTAAATTCTTAGGACCATTTAGACTATCTGCGGGAGAAGTAAAAATCCACTCATTAAAAATCAAAGATTATGTAGGTTCCGTAAGAGTTATGGCTATCACAACCAATGGGAAAGCCTTTGGACACAAAGAAAAAACAGTCGCTGTCAAAAAACCATTGATGCTATACGCTACATTACCGAGAGTACTTGGACCGGGAGAATCATTAAAAGTACCTGTTACCGTTTTTGCAATGGATGAAAAAGTCAGAAAAGTAGATGTAAGTATCGTAGTCAATGATAAAGTAAAAGTAAAAGGTAATCCAAATCAACATTTGTCATTTACAAAAAATGGAGAAGAAGATATCTTCTTTGATGTTACCGTACCTGAAAAAACCGGAATTGCCAAGGTAACAATATACGCCAAATCAGGTGAATTCAAGGCAAAAGAAACCATAGAATTGGATGTGAGGGCTTCATCTCCAGTGATAAGCCAAACCATTGAAAGTTTAATCCCCGCAAAGGAGGACAAAACGATAAAATTCGAGCCATTTGGGATGGAAGGCACGCAATATGCAGAACTCACATTGAGCAGAGGATTAAATTTTTCCTTTAAACCTTTTGTCAAGAAACTGTCAAACTATCCACACGGATGTATTGAACAAACGGTTTCTTCTGTTTTTCCTCAATTGTATCTATACAAAATGAATATCTTGGACAATGAATCAGAAAAAATGGCATATAGACAAAGGTTTGCAGCGATTATACAAAGATTGAGATATTTGCAAATACCAAACGGAGGTTTTTCATATTGGCCTGGCGGAAATGTAGTACACAACTGGGGAACATCTTATGCACTTGAATTTTTATTGGAAGCAAAAAAACTAGGTTACAAAGTACCGCAAGATATGATTGACAAAGCCGTAAATTACCAGTATCAAGCCGCTGACAATTGGAGAATTAAATCAAGCAATTCTTCAAGACACAAATCCTATTCCAATCTGCAAAGTCAAGCCTATTGCTTATATACATTAGCCAAAGCAGGCAAACCAAATTATGCAGCTATCAACAGATTGAGACTGGTGCCACAATTGCCATCAGCAACAAAATGGATGTTAGCACACGCTCTGATGTTAATAGGGGAGAAAAATTCAGCTGATAAGATGTTGAAAGATGCTACAGTAGATATTGATAATTATAGGGAATTATCAGGAACTTTCGGTTCAAAAATCAGAGATCAAGCAATGATAATAAGAGTCTTGCTGGCTAGAGGAGAGAAAATTAAAGCCAAAAGTCTTGTCGACGAATTGACCCCTTATTTTAAAGGCGATAATTATTATCTGAATACTCAAGAAATTTCCCAATGCCTTATAAGTTTTGCGATGTTTTCTTCTTTGGATAAGATAGAAAGTAGTTTGACTTACGATGTCTCCTTGTCGGAAAAAACCAAGTACAAAGATCAAAAGATATCGGAAAAACCCGTGAGCTATGTTTTGGATGAAAAAGGAATAAAAAACAAAGAAATTAATATAAAAAACAAAGGAGAAGCTGAATTATTCTCCTCTCTATTGCTCACAGGCCTTCCAGCCAGAGATGAATCCGGAGAAGATAATAATGATTTGGAAATGCAAATCAAGTATTATACTGAGGATGGCAGAAAACTGAATCCAAAAGAGATAACTAAAGGAACTGATTTTGTAGTTGAATATACGATTATTCATCCCGGAGCGAGAATGGACTATGAGAATTTGGCGCTTTCGGCAATTTTCCCTTCAGGATGGGAGATTATAAATCATAGATTATATGATACCTTTGACTTTGATCCGGGTAGTGACTATGATTATCAAGATATACGAGATGACAGAGTCTATACATATTTTGGATTGAAAAAAGAAACAAAAAAGAAATTCAGATTTAAATTAAATGCGACTTATGAAGGGAAATATTGGTTGCCAGCTGTGTATTGTGAAGCTATGTACGACCATTCTATCAGAGCAAAATCTGAGGGGTTTTGGGTTGAGGTAAAATAATTTATTGAAGCAGTGCACTAATTACCAATGCTGACATTTTGAATGACTTCTAAACTAGCTCCGGATTTATTAGAAATACTGCTTCCGACACCCAATTGGGAATCGTGAATCAAGATATCTTCAAGCTTGAGCATACCATTATTATCAATACATCTGCCGTCTGTATCCGTTCCGCAAATGATATTCATTCCTTTGATGTAAATCTGTTTCCCGACAGATATTTGTATAGCTTTTGTACTTGATGATCCATCAATTGATATGTTGGTACTATCTTCTATAAAATATAAATCTTTATCTAAAACAATCGGACTTGTTAAACTGATACTATCACCCCAAACTACATAATCAAAAACAATGGTATCTCCTGAAGTGGCACAAGAAACAGCATCTCTCAAACTACCATATCCGGCATTTTTTGTATTCAAAACCTCCTGGCATTTATCTATTTTGAAATTTGTCAAAACAAAAACTTCAGATGCGTTTAGATTATAGCTTTCTCCGGTTGAATTAACGGTAAATTCTGTCCCATCAATGGCTATATCCCCATTGTATTTGTACCAAGTACCGGTAACCTGATAACCCGGATTTACGGAATGTCCTGCATTTGGGTCAAGGTTTCCAATAACGATAACATAGTGTCCTGCCCCATCATTAAAAGACATTCGTCTAGGTTCTGTGATATGTCCCGCTCCTAAATCTATGTTTCCATAATCAGGAGCAGTTGCATAGATATTATAATTATTTCTGACTTTGTATATCTTTTGTATTAAAGTGTAAAGCTCCCTTCTTTTCAAATCATCAAAATATTCCCATTTTGGAGGCTTCTCTCCGGTTCTGCCATTGTAATCAATACTGATATCATAACCCAGTTCTTCAAACTCCCATAACATCCTTGTCCCCGGAAAAAACATATTGAATGCTAAGCCGAGTTTCATTCTATCAATGATATTTTCTGTCGTCTTATCTCCATTGAAATATTGTGATAACTCGTAGCCCAGTCTTTCTTCATCGTGACTTTCAG
>JALVAD010000461.1 GCA_027011385.1 Saprospiraceae bacterium
ATATAAAAGTTCATATTAGCTCAAATATTTACAAATATTGTGCCTAATATTAAAATATTGCTTGTTTTTCCCTACATTATTCATACACATTTATATTTCAAACTCAAGTTTATGTCAGGCAAAGTCTTGCATTACACTCGTAAATCAAGGGAAGGCGTGATAAAGCTTGAATATATTATATAGTTAATAGAACTATATTTAATATTTATTGACTACATGAACCTTAATTTAGTCTGGTTTATAATTTCGAAGAAAACCTTTTATTTATTTGCAAAAGTCGAATATTTTTCGTATAATAGGTGCAGAATATAATAGTGATTGGAGATTGAGATATTTTAATGACAAAAAAGTATAATGTTATGAGAAAGATATTAATTCCAACAGATTTTTCAGAAGTTTCAAAAAATTCATTAAGATATGGGTTAGATTTGTACAGAAGGACTGAATCTATAGTTGATTTAGTTCATATTTACCACCCGGCTTTTGACCCCGGGCAAACTGAGATTATCGATGTTTCATCTGGTGTTGAGAAGATACTTGAGAGTAAAATGAAAGATTTGATTTCTACTACAAGTATGTTCGATTTGGATGTTAAGGGTAAAGTTGAGGTAGGGTTTGCCACCGAGAGAATAATTGAGATGTCATTTAATTATGATATAATTATAATGGGGACAACCGGAGTTAGTGGTCTGTTAGGTCGTTTATTTGGTAGTGTTTCAACGGAAGTCGCTGAAAAATCTCATTGCCCTGTATTGTTAGTGCCCCCAAATATAAGTTTTGAGGGCTATAAGAATGTCATTTATGCATGTGATGTTGATGGTGTAAGCACCGAAGTCCTAAATGAGATAATGACATTTGCTAAAAGATATAATGCAAAATTGCATTTTGTACATATTAAAGATGGTGATAAAGATATTGAGATTATTTTGCCGAAAGATATTGAAGTTGATTGTACGGTAAATGAAATTGAAGCAGATTCTGTAATAAAAGGAGTAAATCTTTTTATAGAGAAGAAAAATGCAGATATGGTGATAATCGCGACAAAACAAAGGAGCTTTTGGGAAGGGATTTTACATACAAATCACACTAACGAATTTGTTTTAAACATAAAAATTCCTCTTTTGGTATATCATGATACAAGAAAATGATTGAAAAATTGATATGCAATATATAGTGATAGCAAGAAAACAAACCATCTCTGCTTTATTTATATAGTCTAGGGAAAATGCCTTTTTATGTTCAGTGACCATGCACTAAAAAAGTTGCTACTCCGGAGTTAGAATCTTTTCAATGGTTGTGATTAATTTTTTTGATTCGGCAAGCAAATCAAAATTGTATTCACTAAGTCTCCAATTCAATACTGTAACTCTCATGCTTCCCATTACAATATTTGTAATTTGTTCAAACTCAAGATCATCTCTAATGCTTCCATCCTTCTGTCCGGATTTTATGATGTCAAATACTATTTTTCTTTTATCGTCTAAGATTGATTTTACGGTTCTTGAAAGATTTTTATTATTTTGAAAACTAGTTTCAGAGAAAATGACCATTATCACTGCTGGAAATTTAACAAAAAAATTAAATTGATATGAAACAATGTCTGAAAGCTTCTCTAAACCTGTTTTGTCATTATAAATAATCCGTTTTAAGCCTTCCCCCATTGTACCTTTAAAATGGAGTAATATTGATCTTAAGATTTCGTTTTTATCTTTGAAATGTCTGTATAAGGCTGGTTCTGAAAAGCCGATTCTGGCTGCTAGACTCTTTGTAGTAAGTCTTTGGACACCATTTTCTCCGATTAATTCTGTTGCAGCATTTATTATATCTGTTTGTCTTGATGTGAATTTCATTTTTTCGATATTTTATAAATCTTTCAATACTATAAAGTATTTTGACTTTCAATTGGGATAAAACTATTCCTGCTTAATACAACAAATGATTGTAGTAAATGTTTACTAACTGACCATTAATTTTAATCCTATTTATAGCTGTTCTCAGTTTATGTAGGATTTATTTGGTTTTTCTTTGACAAAGTTTTGAAATTTGGGTTAAAGTCTAATTCTAAAGTCTTTTTTTATTTCCTTCATTACAAATGAGCTTTGTACATGAGTGATATTATCAATGGCTGCGAGTTTCGTAGTGATAAATCTTTGGTATTCGTCCATATTTCGAGCATATATACTAAGAAGGTAGTCGTATTGACCAGCTATATGATAGCAAGATTGTACTTCATCTAATTCATTGATTTTTTCCTGAAATATATTGATATAGTCTAAAGTATGTTCTTTTAAAGACACCGTGCAAAAAGCCTGAATTGTGATTCCTACTTTTTTATGGTCTATGATAGTTACCATTTTCTTTATTACACCTTTTCTTTTTAGTCTTTTTATTCGCTCATAAATAGGAGTTATTGAGAGACCGAGTTTGCCTGCTATTTCTTTATTAGTAAATTTTGCATCCTCTTGAAGTAATTCAATAATTCCTTTGTCGATTTCGTCAAGGATAATGTTGTCAGAAAAATAATCCATAATATCTAAATAAATGATTAAATAAAGTAGTAAAATCTGAAAAATATGGTAAAAATAGTAATATTTTCTGAAATGAATCATGTGTCTTAGAAATTTATACCTTTACATTAATTTTCTAATGCTAAAACACTTTGATTATGAAAAAAACAGATCACAAAATGCATCCGGAGACTCATATGACATCACTTGGCTATAATCCTTTTTGGTCAGAAGGAGCTGTAAAATGTCCAATATTCCAAACTTCTACTTTCGCTTTTAAAACTGCCGCTGAAGGTAAGGCCTTTTTTGAACTTGCATATGGTTTAAGAGAAGCTGAGGCTGGCGAAAAATTAGGACTGATTTATAGTAGGCTTAACAATCCAGACCTTCAAATATTGGAAGAGAGATTAGCTGTGTGGGATGGTGCAGATGAATGTGCTGTTTTTGAAAGTGGAATGTCTGCTATCTCAACCGTAATGTTAGAATTTCTTTCCCCGGGAGATTTATTGCTTTTTAGCAATCCAGTCTATGGTGGAACAAGTCATTTTATGTATCATATATTGACTAAATTTGGTATCAACGTTATTAGTTTTACTGCAGATGATACCAAAGAAGATTTGATTAGGATTGTGAATGAATCCGGTTATGCAGATAAATTAAAAGTAGTGTATGCTGAGACCCCAGGAAATCCTACAAATGCCCTCATAGATATAGAAATGCTCAGAGAAGTGTGTGATAATTTTGCAACCGAAGATAACGAAATTCCTTTGGTGATAGATAATACTTACCTAGGACCGGTATTCCAGCATCCAATGCAGCACGGTGCAGATATGGTAGTGTATAGCGCGACTAAGTATATTGGTGGACATAGCGATGTGATTGCAGGTGCAGTTTCAGGAAAAAGACATTTGATGGCAAGGGTGAAAGAGCTTAGAAGTTTCTTAGGTAATATGGCAGGTCCTTGGACAGGATGGTTGTTGATGAGAAGCTTGGAAACATTGAAAATAAGGATGGAAAAGCAGGTGGATAATGCGCAAAAGATTGTAGCGTTTCTGAATAATCATCCTAAAATTGAAAGAGTTTCCTATCTTGGAAATTTAGAAGAAGGGACAAGACAAAAGGATATCTATGATAGAATGTGTCTAGCGCCTGGTGCTATGATTTCTATCTATATTAAAGGTGGAGAAAAAGAAGCATTTAAATTTATAGACAATACTGTTATTCCTAAACTCGCTGTTAGTCTAGGTAGTACAGAATCTCTAATTCAACATCCTGCAACAATGACTCATGCCGGTGTTGATCCTGAAGAAAAAGTTTATCTGAATATAACTGATAATCTTGTAAGGCTTTCTGTGGGAGTTGAAAATCCTGATGATTTGATCTGGGATATGAAGCAAGCATTGGAGAGTCTGTAAAAAAAGATACAGTTGTAAATATACTTGGATAAGTCATTAGAGAATATCTTATAGGTATTATGATACAAAAGAGCTGTAACTCTAGCTAATAACATATTGCGTATCTCGCTGCTCAACATGATTAACTTCTTGTCAGATAAATAGCGAGACCTGTTGTTAAATGCATCTGAGGCAAAGGTTTCTAACCTCTTGCCGAATATTCCTTGGCGTTGCCTCGTCCTGTGAGACTAACCTATTCTTGAATATATCAAAGGCATCAGAAGTATCTGAACAATACTCAATTATTTTCTGTTTGAACGCCCCCTTCCCTTGCTAAGGGAAGGGTTGGTTTACCCCGTGAAACATATGAAAAATTTCTACGGGGGGATGGGGTCTGATATAAGAACAGAGCTTGATTTTTGTAAATATTATAAAAAAAAATATATGTTTTTCTCGAAATTAGATAATTTTTAATATAATATACTGTGTAACTTCGCATTATTATTATGTGTAGTTTTTTGTCAAATTTAAATGAGGTTAAGTGTTAGTTATTTATAATTAAAAAAATGTTTACTCATGAAAACAAAATCAATAGCTTTTCTGATTCTGATAAGTTTGTTTATGATATCTTCATGCAATTTACTCAATATTGAACCAGACTTTTACAGAGAAAGAAGGAAAGAACATAAATTTTTCAGATGTGACTTCAATGGTGAAGAATGGACATATTCTTATCAGCGGAGTGGGGGCTGGTTAGATTGGGGATGGGACATTCCCAATTTGAGATCTACATTCTTTAGGAATTATGACAATGGAGATTATTTAGAACTTTATGCAAATAGAGAAAACGATAGTGGTAAAAGGACACAAGAAATAAATATTATTTATGAAAATAAGTTGGTATTGGGTAAAAATTTGTTGAAAGATAATACAGAATATATTGTTGAAGTTACTGATGATGATAGAGATATTTATGATAGATATTATTTGGATTTGGATTTTGACAATTATATAGATATCACGAAAATTGACGAAGAAAACGGAGTAATAGAAGGAACTTTTCAATTTAGAGCAATAACCAAGGACGGGAGAAGACGTATTAAAGTATTGGACGGTGAATTTGATTTAAAAATCGATTGGTGGCGACCAATACCAAAACATCATGAATTTAAATGTTTAATCAATGATAAAGAATGGAAGGTAAATCAATACTTCTATGGAAGTGATCCACTTAGAGCCAAATATATTATTAAATCGAGGGAATTTGTATTACTTGCAAATAATTATGATGAAGGAAAATTCCAATTTTATTTGGATAGTGTGGCAAGCAACGGAGCAATAAATATCGATCAAGAAAAGGAACCTGTTTTTATAAGATCAACTAGGCAATATTTTCTTGATTCATCATATAACAATGTAATGGATATTCTGGAAATTGATACTATTGAAAAGTTTGCTAGAGGGACATTTAACTTTAGGGCGATAGGTCGGTATTGGGATGATACTATAACTATGTCAAATGGGTACTTTGACAGTAAATGTGATTTTTATAAAAAATAAAATACTTTTATTATGAAAGGAAAAATATTTATCATTTTGCTCTTTTCCAATGTATTATTATTTAGTCAATCTGATAAAATTGAGGGGAATACTCATACTGCAAAAATTGAGGGGCATAGATATTGGCTTGGTTTTGGAATGAATATGGGTGTTGCAAGTAAAGAAAGTAAATCATTATGTGGAAGTTTTAATGTAGGAGTAAACTATGCAGAGGGAAAGTCAAAATATGAGTTTAGATATTCAAAACTAGATGTAGATATCTTTCTCAATGGCAGGAACTACGATAGATACAATAAATATGCTTTGCTCTACGGAAGAGGTATTGTGCGTAAAGAATTTTATCTTATGGTATCAGGAGGTATTTCATTGAACCATGATGTAACTTATTATAAAATAAGGGATGATATTTTTATTTGGTCCTTTCCAATGGAGTTAGAGTTATTTTGGAAAGCAACAAAATATGGAGGTTTCGGTATTTTATTTTCTGTCGATTACAGCCCTAAAATGAGTATTATAAGTCTAGGAGGTAGATTTGGTTTTGGTAAATTATAATAGATTTATCTCACGCATACACCTTAATTCTACAGAGAATAGACTAATCCTATACTTGCAGCAAAATTTGTATAAGAAATATAAGGATGGTATTTGTTGATAAGTATGCTTTTTGAAAAAGTCTTAAAACCCACGTCAAATTTAATACCCACTGCTCCGATATTCCAATTTAATCCGGTATTTAATTCCAATCCTAACATTGCTTTGGTTTTTGGTAATGTTTTATCAGATGTGGTAAGATAGTTTTTAATGTCACTTCCAATTGAAATACCTCCATTGAAGAAATAGTCTAGTTTATTAAAAGACTTTCTGTATTCGGGTAAAATACTTAAAAATATTCTTTTGTTATGAAGCCAAGTTACGAGAACCTTACTCTTTTCACCCAAACCTTCATCATATTTATATAAAATAGAGAAAAACGAATTGGTTGATAGCAGCCCAATTTCTGTTTTTAAAAATAAATTTCCTTTTATTCTTGATATTACTCCAAACGTAAAAGATTTACCATCAGCAACCCTGATATCATCATAATCAACATCAGAAGTATGGTGAAACTTAAGCTTTGTTTTATAAAGTCCATAAGATAAGTCAAACTTAATACTTTGGCTAAAACCCTTTTCGCTAGATAGAAGAATAATGCCAATGCTAATAGATGTTAAAATAAATATC
>JALVAD010000462.1 GCA_027011385.1 Saprospiraceae bacterium
GGTTATGTCATAGAATACGTAGTGAGAGTTCAAAATACCAATAGTAAAGGGAAGCGCAAGAAATTTTTACCGAGTAAATGGACACCCATTTTTGAGGTATAAAATTTTTAAGCATTTCCTTTAATAGCAGGTAGTTTGAGCTCGTAATAGAAATACTTGTGAATAATGCGGGTTAAGATGAATATCCGGGTTAAAAAAACCTGAAATTAAAAGATAAAGTCTTTTGATTAATGATGAAATTTTGGATGATGCATGTATTGAATGTTATAAAAAAAGGGCTGTTAAAACAACAGCCCTTAAAACACTAACTACAAACCAAATTAATTATTTTTGCCACCACAATGGTGTATTTTGCTTATCAGCTCCTTGTCTTGCTACAGCCTCATCTACATGTGCTCCATTAAGATTATAGGCGCTTCCAGCGTATTGCATCCTTGTTGGATAATCTCCATCTATGTCGCCAAGTCCGTAAATATCAGGGTCTGAAACACCTTGAGAAAGAGCTTTAGGGTATCCGGATTTTCTTACATCCGCCCAGCCTTCAAAGCCATCTGTATATGATGCAATCCATCTTTGTATTGCAATTTTTTCCAGATTTTCTTCATCTGTTCCATTAAGTTGCGCTAAATCGGCATTTGCAAGATAATCACTACCGTCAACATCATATAGTGACATTGCCGCTTCTATACCTTTAGTAAATAATTCTTGTGCATCTCCTGCGCCAAAACCTCTAATAGCAGCTTCAGCTCTCAAGAAATATGTTTCTGCTGCAGTCATGATAATTTCAGGAGCGATATTATTGTCATCAGGATCAAATCCGATTATATATAAGTCCGGAGAAGAGAAAAACTCCCATTTTGCCAATGATTTTATGCCTGATCCCAATCTTGTTGGTTGTCCCACATAATAAGTATTTTCGGGAATACTAAGGTTAAAAATAGTATCTCCTACATTTTCAACTGAATATTCAACTTTTGCTTCATCAAATAGAGATTTTATAAAATCCAATCTTTTTGGAAATTTGTTAAAAGCTTCTTCATTATCTTTTTTTGAAGGTCTCTTCAAAGATATATCCCCTCCAGGTATTGGATCAGCGTATTTTTCCAGTCTTGGGTCATTATAGTCCCTTAGATAATTTATCATAGTTTGGCTTACTTTCCATTTGGATCCTTTACCGCCAAATCTATGCCAAATATCAGCATATGAACTGCTGTTCCACTGGCTAATTGAATTATCTTTTTTCAAGACAGCACTGAAATCTTCCATAAATTGCCCTGAACTTATGCATTCATTTATTGCTGTTTCAGCGAAATCAGCTCCGGGAGCACCATATGCTCTTAGAGCGATTCTAAGTTTAGCAGAATTAGCAAATTTTTTCCATTTCTGAAGATCTCCTCCAAATAAAACATCATTAGAACCTAAATCATCAACACCTGTTCCTGTCACTGTTGCATCACCAATCGTAGCCATTGCTTCATTCAATTCATTGATAAGACCTTGGTAAATATCTTTCTGAGTGTCAAATTTAGGTAATTTGATATCAGGATCGCCGGCTTCACTATAAGGCACTTCTCCAAAAACATCAGTATATTGTTGATAGTATAAAGATTTTAGAATTTTCCCTACCGCTTCCATTAATGGGTTTTCAAAATCTCCTCCCTGCTGAGTTAATTTCAAAAAAGTGTTAATTACACCAAAGTAATCACCGTAAAGTCCCCAAGTAGCTCCTGTATAACCACCGTGGAATTTATATCCTAGTTCATCATTCCACCATGACCCGCTATTTCCAAAGCAAAAGTAACCTGCATATCTATCAGCATGGATCAAATTGCCTCTCCAATATGTATATCTGGATGAAGCGTAAAGCTTGTATTCTGCCTTTGTAAGGAAATATCTCGCGCTTGCTTCATCAGGCAAAATAGCATTTGGATTTTTATTTATTTCATTAAAGTCCTTTGTACAGCTAGTAATGGTTCCGGCAAATACCAAGAGGACTAATAAATATTTTAATATATTATTTTTCATTTTTTTATTTTTATGATTAATTAAAATTTAACTCTTAAATTAACACCTAAACTTTTGGTTGAAGGTAGATTGTAGAACAATACACCTTGTGCAAAATTACTAGTACTGTATGTTGATTCAGGGTCAAAGTTTTCTAAAGAATTCTTGAAAAACATCAAGTTTCTTCCTACTAATCCTATAGAGACGTCTTTTATTCCTATTTTTGAGAAAAATGATGATGGCATCTTATATGTCAAAGATACTTCTCTCAATCTAATATTTGTTTGATCATAAATATACTCTGATGCAGCTCCGCTAATTGATCCAAAATATTCTTCAATAGGGATATTTACCGTATTTTTTTCCCAAACAGGTTCATCTGCTGTTCCAGTATTTACAACTCCATCAACTACTATACCATCTTCTCTTCCTGCCAATGTTCTTTTGCTTACACCGGAAGCGTCAAGTCTTGCATCTGTACCTGAATATAACTGACCTCCAATTCTAGCATCAATTAAGAATTTGAACGCAAGATTTTTGTAATTAATAACATTAAACATTCCTCCTGTCCAATCAGGCTGATAGTTACCTAAATAAACCTTTTTTCCGGTTTTTTGAGGATGTCCTGTGGCATCAACAACCAACTGTCCTGCATCATTTCTCATTAACTCTGTTCCGTAAATATCTCCAAAATGACCTTCAACTTTTTCTCCATCAATCTCTGTTCCATCAACCGTAGCTTGAACTACTAAGTTTCCTGAATTAGTTGTAGTAAATATAAAATTATCAACTCCTTCTATTAATTTAACAAGTCTATTATCATTTTTAGCAAAGTTAAAGGAAACATCCCATGTTAGGTCATTTGTTTTTACAGGTACAAAACCAATTACCGCTTCAATACCTTTATTAGTCATCTCACCTACATTGGTAAGTTCTCTTGAGTATCCTGAAGCAGGAGGTACAGGAACTGTTGTAATCAAGTCATTTGTTTTAATGCTGTAGTATGTCAGATCCATATAAAACCTACTATCGAACATCTTAGTTTCATATCCAATCTCAAAAGATTTTGTCTGTTCCGGTTTAAGATTGGGATTTAATCTGGTTGAGCTTGTTGACAATGTTGTTGTTCCCAAATATCCTTCGCTATCCAAGAAAAATGAATTTGTTAATTTATAAGGATCGGTATCACTACCAACCTTAGCATAACTAAATCTCAATTTTGAATAATTAATGGCATTTACATTTATTAATTCACTCAATAAAAATGACAAACTAGCTGATGGGTAGAAATAAGATCTATTGCTTTCAGGTAGGGTAGAGGACCAATCATTTCTTCCTGTTAAATCCAAATATGCAAAATTCTTATATCCAAATTGTGAAGAAACATAGAGAGAATTAATTCTTTTTTCTCCTTGTGGATTATAAAAAGGATATCTTTTATCAGGGTTAGTACTTGTGACTGTAGCTTTTGTTGGAATTCTAAAATCGCTTGCACTTATTCCCTGAGAAGAAAATGTTCTTCTCATCATATTACCACCAAAATTAAAATCAAAATTAAGGTCTGATGAAAGTTTTGTATTATACATAGCCAAAAAGTCCATATTGCTTTCTGCTGTTTTATAATCTCTAAAATTGATTCCTCCTGTAGGATAGTACCAATGTCCATATGCATTGACTGTTTCAATATTTTGGTCTATATTATCAAGACCAATTCTACCCATGATAGAGAAATGCTCAGAAAACTTATAAGTCAATTTTGTAAAACCTTGCATTCTATTTCTTCTATCATCATTTCTATCATTGTACAATAACCAATATGGGTTACTTCCCAATGAGTTGTAGGATCTTGAAGAATAATCATCATTTTGATAATCCTTTAGATCATCAATTGATACATTTCTTGGAACACCATAAAGATATGCCATAATACCCTCTGTTCCTTGGTCAGGTCTGTTTTTGCTATTTTGGATAAAATATGTAACCTTTGCATCCAATGATAACTTATCTGTTAGATTAGCTCCTGCTCTCAAATTGAAATTATGTCTTTGCAATCCTGAATTTTCTAATATTGAATTAGCTTTTGTATTTGTATATGAAAAACGGAAAGTACCAAAATCATTTCCTCCGTTAAAGGCTAAAGTGTTGATGAAATTACTACCTGTTCTGAAAAAGTTTTTTACATTATCAGGAGCAGCAGAATAAGCTTTTTTGTCTCCTGTCCAATATAGTCTTTCACTTCCATCCATTTTTGGTCCCCAAGAGCCACTATGTGTCTTGTAAGTTTCTAAATCATCATCTATTTGTCCCAAAGATCCCATTCCATACTCATTTTGATATTTTGGTAATATCATTGGAGTTTCCATTGTGTAATAAGTTGAATATGTCACTCCCAATCCTTTACCTCTAGCTCCCTTTTTGGTGGTGATTAAGATAACACCATTTGCAGCTCTAGAGCCGTATAACGCAGCAGCATTTGGACCTTTTAATACTGATACACTCGCAATATCGTCGGGATTAATATCAGAAATACCTGTTCCATAATCTGTTCTTTTGTAATTAGCTGTTCCGGCACCATTGGCTGAACCAAATCCGGAGTTGTCAACAGGAACCCCATCCACAACATATAACGGTTGATTATTACCGGATAAAGAATTATTTCCCCTAATAATAACTCTAGATCCACTACCCGGACCCGCTGAAGATTTTGTGATATTAATTCCAGCTACCCTTCCTGCTAATTGATTAATAACATTTGTCTCTTTAGCATCATTGATATCATCGCTTTTAAGCTCGGTCATAGCATAACCAATAGCTTTTTTCTTTCTTGAAATTCCTAAAGCAGTAACTACCACTTCATCGAGTTGCATTCCTGCGGAAAGCAAAATATCGACATTTTTTTGACCGTTTAATACCAAAACAAAATCATCATATCCTACAAAGGATATTTTTAATGACGTACTTGGAGAGTTTACTTTGATTGAAAAATTGCCATCAAGATCCGTAATAGTACCGTTGCCGGTTTGATTGTCAATAACACTTGCGCCTATCAAAGCTTCTCCGGTAGCTTTATCTTTAACAGTACCAGAAATGGTCTGTGCAGATAGATTTGTGCCTAAAAATAAAACAATCAAGAAAAGAATTGAATTTAAAACTCTTCCAATTGTTATTTTAGGCAGATCCGTAAAATAAAAGTTTCGTTTCATAAATGCGTTTTTTTAGTTAAATAATAATTTGCTCACAAAAATACTTTGTGATTTTAATGTTAATATTAAAATCTGAATTAATACGCTCGAGGATTATTATGATAATAATTGAAATAAATACAATTATCGCTCAAATATATAAATAAATTTGCACGCGCACAATTTTTAACAAAAATAATTGTTTTTTATATTTATTATGTGCAAATAATTAATATTCACTACATAATTATTTAAAATCAAATCAACTAATAAAGTTGATTTATAAAAAACAATTTCAATTATTTTATTATTATTTATACCTTTGTTCTGATGAAAAGTGTGACTATAAAAGATATTGCCAAATTAGCGGGGGTTTCAAGGGGTACAGTTGATAGAGTTATCAATAACCGTGGCAATGTTAAAAAAAAGGTTGAAGAGAAAGTGATTAAAATCGCAAAAGAGCTTGGTTATGAGAAAAATATAATAGCTAGCAGATTGGCTTCTACCAAGGTTTATAAGATTGCTGTTGTTTTACCCAGTCCCGAGTCTGATTTCTTTTGGGATATTCCTAAAGAGGGGATTTTATCAGCTTTAAATTTAGTGAAATATTACGGAATCAAAGTTGAGTTTTTAGAATATAATATTTTTAGTTCCGAGGAATTCACAAATCAAGTTACTAAGGCTATAGAGTGCAAACCCGATGCTATTCTTATGGCTCCACTGTTTCTAAAAGAATCAGAAAAGCTAATTAATATCGGTGAAGAGGAGAAAATACCTTTTATAACCATCAATTCAGAATTAAATCACAAAAACATTCTTTCCTACACGGGGCAAAGTTCTTATCACAGCGGGTACCTTGCCGGAAAATTATTTGATATAAATCTTCAGCACGATGATGAGGTTATAGTTTTAAATTTGGCACACGAGATTTCCAATGCACCTCATTATACGGATAAAGTGAAGGGATTAATAGATTATTTCAAAGAGCATAAGACCAAACATATCAATGTTAGTTGGTATGAATTTGATGATTTTTTGAATGATGAGGTATTATTAAGAAGATTTAAAGAAACTCAAAATATACATCCTGAGATGAAAGGTATTTTTTTCACAAACTCAAGAGCTTACAGATTATTGGATCTATTGCAAAAGGAAGAAGTGGAAAAATACAAAATCATTGGATTTGATATGATAGAGCCGAATTTAAAATATCTTCAAAATGGAGAGATCGATTTTATTATTAATCAAAACCCCTTTAATCAAGGATATAACGGTCTAATGAATTTTGTCAATCATTTTATTCACAATAGGGAAATAAAACAACAAGAATATCTTCCATTGGATATTGTAGTAAAGGAAAATGTGGATTTTTACTATAAATAGTGCCTGTTTCCATGCAGACGCTAAATAAATTTTTAGGAATAAAAATTCTCTCAAAATTGGATTTTTAGCATAAATAGAATACCTTTGTGTGCTGTATATGAGTATA
>JALVAD010000463.1 GCA_027011385.1 Saprospiraceae bacterium
ATTCTGAATGTTGCTTTCCTGACGCATCAAATATTGTTATTTTAGCATTCTGAATTTTTGAATTATTAAAATCGATTATAAAATTATTTTTAGTTGGATTTGGATAAATATTGATATCTTTAAAGTGTATATCATTTGTTGATGTCTTATCTTCTATGCAAATTGTTGTGTCAATACTGCAAGTTGTAACTGTATCGGATACTGTTAACATATAACAACCAAAATCACTCAAATTATTTAAATCTTCGGTATTTGCAGTAAAATTTCCCGGACCAATCCAATCAAAGCGGTAGTTTCCATTATTATTTGTAGTAATAGCAATATATCCCGGTGAATTTATTCTTACATCTTTTGTACTATCAATTGTTATTGTAATTTCATCCGGCTGGGCAATTATTATTGTGTCCGATGCTCCACAATTGTTAGCATCTGTAATTGAAACTATATATTCTCCAACGCATAAATTACTTAAGATTGCTGTATTTTCGCCAATATTCCAAGAATAAATTAGTGGCAACTTTGCATTTTCTACGTTTATAACCGCTATTTTGCCATCACAAGCATTATAACAGCTAACATTATTTATTTGTGAATTTATAGATAAGTCTAAACAGATAAATGAATCTATATTTACCGTACTAACACTTGAACAGGAATTTGCATCTGTTACAGTAACTGAATACTGTTTTGGCATTAGATTTATTATTGTTTGAGTATTTTCTCCATTACTCCATAAATAACTATACGGGGCTATACCACCTGTAGGATTTGAAGTTGCTGTTCCGTTATTAGCATCTTTGTACGTCTCGTTTGTAGATGAAATATTTATAATTAATTCTTCTGGTTGTGTAATAATAAAAGAATCTGTAACTTCAAAGTTTTTACTATCAGTTACTGTAACAAAATATGTTCCTTCACAAAGGCTATCAATAGTCGATGTGCTTTGCCCATTGCTCCAATTATAAGTAAATGGAGAATTGCCATTTTTTATTTCATTTATACTAATTTTACCATTACAATGATTAAAACAGGATATATTTTCTATAGTAGAAATGATAGATAAATCCGGTGCTTGTTCAAGCTCAACTCTATTTGCTAAAACCCTTAAATATGCTGCTTGATAATATATTGCCGGTTCACTTATTTCCCAAGAATTTTGCGGATAGTTAGTATTAAAATCTAAATAACTTTTTTGAGCGGGTTGGTTATAAGGCGGGACTACACCTGAAACAGAAAAATCCTTATTTGGCCCTCCAGGTACAAATCCCGGAGCAGGACCAACCGGTGAATTAATAGCATGATCGTACTTTGTTCCATCTGCAAACCAAGCATGATAGATTTCATTAATAGATTTTTCAGCTCCTAAATCGTACATATTGGAAAGATAAACTACATTTTGTGGATTAACGCCATGAAAATAATGTATTATTTCATCAATATATTGATTGAAATTTGAAATGTCATTTTGAGTACCTGATTGAATCACAAGTTTATTCAAAATCCCATAAGAAGCTTTAGCTTGATTTGAACCCCAATGATATGACCAAGATGGCATTTGAGCACGATACAAATCATTATTGGAAAATCCATAATAATCACTATAGTTATTAGAAATATCCGTTGCAAATGCATTTTTTATAGAATTTGCAGTTTCAACATCTGCTGTATTTAATTGGGAATATAAAATAAGTGCATCATTATTTTGCGTATAATAAGGTCCCCATAAAGTATTTCTAATCTGTGGCAAATCACCTACGTTATCAATAATATAGTTATGATAATATGTTAAATTTGTTTGTTCATATAGATAAATA
>JALVAD010000464.1 GCA_027011385.1 Saprospiraceae bacterium
AATATACGAAATCAATAATATTCCGAATTTTTTATATTAAATTTGTATGCAAAATCTTTCAATATAAATTCTAATCAGATGAAAAATATCCTATTTCTTCTCGCAGCAATTTTAATGCTACACTCTTGCAAAAGAGATACCAACTCCACAGAAAGCACCAATAATTACAAAAATTTTGATAATTTTATTACCGGTCACAGCCAAAGCCCGGTTTCACGATGCAGTGATATATTTATTAACCTAGGATTCAAAATCCCTGACAGCATTGTCATTAGGCAAAATCTGATTACTTCCCAACCTAATTTGGGAGGAAACATTGTTATAAATAAAGAAAGAAACAGGATAACACTCAAAAACCCTACAATAAAACACAATGTAAAATATCATATAAAATTCAATATAAATCAATTGACTAAAATGCCCAGAGGAATGGAAAACTTTGAATTTGACATTGAAGCCAAAAGGCAAGTTTGGGATATTAGACTTGATGCTCCCACTAGTAAGTCTATGGAAGTAGTCAATATAAAAGGTATAATCAAATATGCAGATTGTGAGCCAGATCGCACAATTGTCGAAGATGCATTCATTGCAAGTCAAGATGGTGAAAAACTCCCTGTAACTTGGTCGCATCCAACAAGTAACAAAAGAGTTTCTGGTTTTACAATTAGAGATATCAAGAGAAGAGACGAACCTGGTTTGGTTGATATAAAACTTTCTATGTCCCCTATCAATGTCAATGATGAAGCTAATTTAAAAGTTATAATTCCCTCAAAATCGGATTTTTCTCTTCATTCTTACCGTATCGAAAGCAATCAGCATGTAATCTTAAATTTTACAGACCCGATAAAAAAATCTCAAGATTTAACTGGTCTTATCAATGTTAAGGGAAGAAAAATAAAAAATATCTCAGTCAGTTACAATGAAGTAAATGTATATTTTGACAAGGTCGATTACGGATATTTTGATTTAGTAATATTGCCGGGTATTAAAAATTTGGCTAATTTTCCATTGAAAGACAAATATACTAGAAAGCTGTTTTTTTCTCCGCCAAAACCAAAAGTAACTATTGCAGAACAAGGTAATATTTTGCCTCCAAACGGGAATTGGGAAATACCAGTTTCCATAGTATCCGCATCAGGCTTTAGACTGCGAATACTTAAAATATATGAAAAAAATGCCCATAGGTTTTTTCAAGAAAACGGAGGAAGCCTAAGTAATCAAACAGGGCTTGAAAATATCGGAAGAATAGTTTTGGATACAATACTCAAAATTCACAAAAACGATTATTTCAAAGAGACTTTTCATTCTTTGGCTTTAGGGAATCAGATTAAGAAAGAAAAAGGAGCATTGTACAAATTGTTTCTGACTATTCCTTTTGAGCACAATAAATACACTTGCGAAAAAAGAGAAAAGTCAGAAAATAAGGATATGATAGATCAAATTGATTTTGACAGACCTTATATCACATATAGCTATGGCGATGATTATTATTACGAGGACAATTATTATTATGATGACAATAATGTAGGAAGAAGACGATATAACGATTCGAACAATGACGATAGGTATTATTATGGTAATCCTTGTAGCTCCAATTTTGAAAATATGATTCAGGATCAGAGACTGCTTGTATGTACAGATTTGGGTTTGGTAGTAAAATCACAGCCGTTTGCAAATAAATATTTGGCTTATGTGTCGCATATCACAAATTCAAACCCAATCCAGGGAGCTAAAGTAAAATTCTATAATTTTCAGGGTGGACTAATAGCACAATCTACATCTAATAGCTCAGGTTTTGCTACAATTATTACCAAAAAGAAACCCTATTTGGCTAAAGTAAACTACAAAGGACAAAATACCTTTATTGCCCTCAAAGATGCCAACGCATTGTCGATGAGCAGCTTTCAAGTCGAAGGAAAAAAATGGGGCGGAAATGACAAGGTATATTTTTACGGAGAAAGAGATGTTTGGAGACCAGGAGATACCGTCTATATGAATTGTATCATCTATAACAGACTGAAAAAAATCCCTCAAAATCTACCGATTAACTTAACTTTATTTGACCCTACAAATAAAGCAGTTAAAAAATGGACAGTTAAGAAAAACTTTGACGGTTTATATGACTGCCGGTTTTATACAGATATAAATTCAGCCACGGGATATTGGAGACTTGAGATGGAATATGGTGGTAAGATGTATTTCAAAGATATAAGAATAGAAACAATAAGACCCAATAGACTGAAACTCGACATTGCTTTTGAAAATGAAAAAATGCTTACTGCACAAAACACGGGCAAATCGACAGTTCAGGTAAAATGGATGCACGGTTTGCCTGCTAAAGAACTTCAAACAGAGGTTAAGATGTTGCAAAAAAGCTTAACAAATCCCTTTGGAGCAAATTATAAAAATTATGTTTTTGATGATATAAGAGTTCCTTATGAACGAGAGGTCGGATTGATTGCAGATGGTAAAACTGATGAAGAGGGTATTTTGGATTTCAAGATTCCAATCGCAGAGAAGTATCCCTCAATGATGCTGTATAATTTTGAATTAAGGGCATACGAAAAAGGAGGTGCATTTAGTACCAATATGAAGGGGATAAAATATTCCCCCTACTCTACTTATGTGGGAGCAAAATTCCCAAAAGGTTCAACTGCACACAACATTTATTTGAAAATAGGAGATGCAATACAAGTTTCTTGCCTTAATCAAGATGGAAAACCAATAGATAATAAAGTCAATGTTAGTTTGTATTGGATAGATTATAATTGGTGGTATCAGTTTGGAACTAAAGGAGATTACTCTGCTATAAATAGTCATATTTTGAAAAAAATATCTAGTCATAATGTTGATATAAAAAGAGCAGGTTCTCCCATAACTATAAATACGCATGGTAGATTTTTAGTAGTGATTACAGATAGCAAAAGCGGACATTCTGTTAGTAGGATCGTATATAGTTATGAAGATAATTATTGGTCTGAAGGAGGTGATGAGGTTGCACAATTGGAGGTACTACCATTTCTTATCGAAAAAGACGAGTACAATGTTGATGATATCGTAGAATTCAATCTTCCTGCAATCCCTAATGGGCATTTTGTAGTAACCGTCGAAAGCGGAGGACAAATAGTGTATAAAGAAGTAAAAAAATCTGGGAATTATCCTGTACCTATATCATTTTTTGCAGAGAGCAATATGAGTCCAACAGCATATATCCACGTGCATTTTATTCAAGCTTGGAATAAGCATCGCAACGATAGACCTCTGAGATTATTTGGAGTAAAACCGATAAAAGTTTTTGATCGTAATACGATACTTAATCCCGAAATTGCTATGCCAAATGAAATAAGGGCTGATAAGGATTTTGATATTAGTATATCTGAGCAAAACGGCAAAGCGATAAGCTATACTCTGGCTGTTGTAGATGAAGGTCTTCTTGATATTACTCAGTTCAAAACTCCCAATCCTTGGTCATATTTCTTTACCAAAGCGGGATTGAAAGTAAAAACTTGGGATATTTACCGGGATATTTTCCACAGATTTTTGGGAGAATACAGTTCCTTGCTTGCAGTAGGTGGTGATGGGGTCAATGCGATTAATCCTACGGCAAAAGCCCAAAGATTCAAACCTGCTGTGAAATTTCTCGGTCCATTCAAACTATCTGCGGGAGAAGTAAAAACTCACTCATTAAAAATAAAAGATTATGTAGGTTCCGTAAGAGTAATGGCTATTGCAACCAATGGAAAAGCTTTTGGATACAAAGAAAAAACCGTTGCTGTCAAAAAACCATTGATGCTTTACGCTACACTTCCGAGAGTGCTTGGACCGGGAGAATCTTTAAAAGTACCTGTCACTGTTTTTGCAATGGATGAAAAAGTCAGAAAAGTAGATGTAAGTATCGTAGGTAATGATAAAGTAAAAGTAAAAAGTAATCCAAATCAACATTTATCATTTACAAAAAATGGAGAAGAGGATATCTTCTTTGATGTTACCGTACCTGAAAAAATCGGAATTGCCAAAGTAACGATTTACGCCAAATCAGGAGAATTTAATGCGAAAGAGACCATAGAATTGGATGTGAGAGCTTCATCTCCAGTGATAAGCAAAACCATTGAAAATCTAATCCCCGCTAAGGAGGACAAAACTGTAAAATTTGAAACATTTGGGATGGAAGGAACGCAATATGCAGAACTCACATTGAGCAGAGGATTAAATTTTTCTTTTAAACCTTTTGTCAAGAAACTATCAAATTATCCACACGGATGTATCGAACAAACGGTTTCTTCTGTTTTCCCTCAATTATATTTGTATAAAATGAATATTTTGGACAATGAATCAGAGCAAATGGCATATAGGCAAAGATTTGTTGCGATTATACAAAGGTTGAGATATTTACAAGTACCAAACGGAGGTTTTTCATATTGGCCGGGAGGAAATATAGTTCACAGTTGGGGAACGTCCTATGCGCTTGAATTTTTATTGGAAGCAAAAAAACTAGGATATAAAGTACCAAAAGATATGATTGATAAAGCGGTAAATTATCAATATCGAGCTGCTGATAATTGGAGAATAAAATCCAATAATTCTTCAAGATATAGGTCAAATTCCAATCTGCAAAGTCAAGCCTACTGCTTGTATACATTAGCCAAAGCAGGAAAACCAAATTATGCCGCGATCAACAGATTGAGACTGGTGCCACAATTACCTTCAGCAACAAAATGGCTGTTAGCTCACGCACTTATGTTGGTTGGGGAGAAAAATTCAGCTGATAAGATGTTGAAAGATGCTACGGTTTATGTTGACAACTACAGGGAATTATCAGGAACTTTCGGTTCGAAAATCAGAGATCAAGCAATGATAATAAGAGTTTTGCTGGCTAGAGGAGAAAAAATTAAAGCAAAAAGCCTTGTTGATGAACTGACGCCTTATTTTAAGGGCAATGATTATTATCTGAATACTCAAGAAATTTCCCAATGCCTAATAAGTTTTGCGATGTTTTCTTCTCTGGATAAGATAGAAAGCAGTTTGACTTACGATGTCTCTTTATCGGAAAAAACCAAGTACAAAGACCAAAAGATATCGGAAAAACCCGTAAGTTATGTTCTGGATAAAAAAGGTATAAAAAACAAGGAAATTCAGATAAAAAACAAAGGTAAAGCTGAATTATTCGCATCTATATTGCTTACAGGTCTTCCTGCTAGAGATGAATCCGGAGAAGATAATAATGATTTGGAAATGCAAATCAAATATTACGCAGAAGATGACAATGAACTAAATCCTAAAGAGATAACAAAAGGAACTGATTTTGTGGTCGAATATACTATTATTCATCCCGGAACGAGAATGGACTATGAAAATATGGCACTTTCGGCAATTTTCCCTTCAGGATGGGAAATCATCAATCATAGATTGTACGATGCCTTTGATTTTGATTCGGGTAGTGACTATGATTATCAAGATATACGAGACGACAGAGTCTATACATATTTTGGCTTGAATAAAGGGACAAAAAAGACATTCAGATTCAAATTAAATGCGACTTATGAAGGAAAATATTGGTTGCCGGCTGTGTATTGCGAAGCTATGTACGACCATTCGATTAGAGCAAAATCTGAGGGGTTTTGGGTTGAGGTAAAGTAGTTTATTGAAAAATGCACTAATTACCAATATTGACATTTTGCATCATTTCTACACTAGCTCCCGATTTATTCAAAATGCTACTTCCTGTGCCCAATTGTGGGTCAAGAATCGATACATCTTCAAGCTTTAAATTGCCATTATTGTCGATACATCTTCCATCAGTATCCGTTCCGCAAATGATATTCATTCCTTTGATGTAAATCTGTTTCCCGGCAGATATTCGTATAGCTTTTGTACTTGATGAGCCATCAATTGATATGTTGGTACTATCTTCTATAAAATATAAATTTTTATCTAAAACAATAGGTTCTGTTAAATGAATACTATCACCCCAAACTACATAATCAAACACAATGGTATCTCCCGAAGTAGCGCAAGAAACAGCATCTCTCAAACTACCATATCCGGCATTTTTTATATTCACAACCTCCTGGCATTTATCTATTTTGAAATTTGTCAAAACAAACACTTCAGATGCGTTTAGATTATAGCTTTCTCCGGTTGAATTAACGGTAAATTCCGTTCCGTCAACATCAATATCACCATTGTATTTGTACCAAGCACCGGTAACTTGATATCCTGGAGTTACAGAATGTCCCGCATCCGGATCAAGGTTTCCGATGACTATAACATAGTGTCCTGCACCATCATCAAATGACATTCGACGGGGTTCCGAGATATGTCCTGCTCCTAAGCCTATATTTCCATAATCAGGAGCTGTAGCATAAATATCATAATTATTTCTGACTTTGTATATCTTTTGTATTAAAGTGTAAAGCTCCCTTCTTTTTAAATCATCAAAATACTCCCATTTTGGAGGTTTCTCTCCGGTTCTGCCATTATAATCAATACTGATATCATAACCCAGTTCTTCAAACTCCCAGAGCATCCTAGTCCCCGGAAAAAACATATTGAATGCTAAGCCGAGTTTCATTCTATCAATGATATTTTCTGTCGTCTTATCTCCATTGAAATATTGTGATAACTCGTAGCCCAGTCTTTCTTCATCGTGACTTTCAG
>JALVAD010000465.1 GCA_027011385.1 Saprospiraceae bacterium
CTTTAACTCATGGTGACTGTATTCATGCAGACACTAACAAGCAATTAAATTACTTTTACAATGAGAAAATACTATTATTTACTTACCCTTTTATTGAGTATTAATTCTATTTATGCTCAAGATAAGCTAAATATGGATGTTTTAATCCATTCAAATAAAAACAATATTGAGTTTCCCTTAAATGATTATGTGCCAGAATTTATTCAAAACAAAGGGGAAGAAGATTGTATCAAATACAATTTAATAAATTCATTGCAAGAAGGTAATAGCGATTATATTGTTGAGCTTTGGGAATCTGATGAATACTTAAATAGTTTTATTTTTAGAGAAATAAGATATAAAGAAAAGACAAATAAAGATGGTGAGAAGTACAAATCAAGTTATATTGCAGCGGGTATCAGAGTTAAGGCAGATATCAATGTTTATGTGAGGATGATAGAGAGGAAAACAACTGCTGTTATCGACCTTTTTAAAGTAGATGGGGATGTAAGTAGGGAAATAGCTTCAAAGGAAGTGAAAAATAAGTGGAGAAAGAAACGTAGTAATAAAGCGTTGGAAGAAATGGTATTGGCAGTTTATGACAAAGAAATATCAAAAAGAAGAGAGAGTATAAGAAGTGATTTTGCTAAAAGAGTTACTTTGAGTATGGATAAAATGGTGGCTAAAATTTTATTGCCTCCAACTAAAATTACCAAAATTAAAAAATTTAAAAAAAATAAAGCCAAAGAGGTTTATATTAAAGCGTGTCCTGAAAGAAAAGAAGAAGGTGATTTTTGGAGATATCCTGTATGTATAAAAAAAGAAATCGAAGGCTTTAATGTTTTTGAAAGAGTAGGTTCAGCTAACTATGGTACAGAGAAGAAAGGATATTTAAGCGTTGGAAAAGGTAAAAAAGAAATTTTTGCATATTTAAAAGATAATGTTGAGCTTTATCTTGGAAAGCCATTAACCTTATCACAGTTTGCCACTAGTGATAAGAAGGTTAAAGATCCTATGAATTTAGATTTTATTTTTCATTACAAAAAGACTCATACTTATAACTTTTACGATATGCTAAATCTTGAGTTTATGTATCAATCGTATTTTATGAAATATAGAAATATTAGAGTTATTGCTTATAACCCTATAACAAGAGTATTGAATGAGACCTATAAAAAATCAATTTTCAGTGATAATAAAAAAACGGATACATTGCGGTTTGACGAAGTTATAAATTCTCTGAAAATGAAAACAATTGATGTTTATATAACAAATCCAAAGAAAACCTCTTTCAGCAAAGGACTAAAAAAGTATTCAAAAAAGGTAACTTCTAGAGCGGTATCTGAATATGGTATTGCAATCAAATCAATTTTTAAAAATGATGGTAAAAAATATGAAGAAACTAATTTAATTGGAATGGATAAATCAAAGATAGGTTATGATATTCCAATTGGTGCTTTAAATTTAAAAGGTTTGCATGCATGCATTTTAAAGACAGGGGTTGAAATATTAAAAGCTGTAGAAATGAAAAAAAATAAGGCGAAAACCATATTAGTCTTAAGTATGTCGCCGATTTCTAAAGGAAATAAATACAGGGTATATTCAAAACCGAACTTTACTAAAAAAACAAAAAAAACAGGAGTTTTAAAAATAAATGAGGTTTTAAATCCCTATCTTGGTATAGCAAAAGTGGATTCAGGTAAAAAAGAAATTGGCAATTTTATATCAAAAGGGAAAAAGCTTTATACAATAAGAAAATCTAGTGGGTTATTGGGAATGAGTGGATCGGTTTTTATTAACAATTACAGAGTATTAGGTATAGTAG
>JALVAD010000466.1 GCA_027011385.1 Saprospiraceae bacterium
GATCAAAAGTGATCGTAAAATTAAGATTTAACTAAGTTTAATTAAACTTTAATATTTTATTAACACATAAATTCCCGCAAAAGTAATAAATTGCGGTGTGAAGTTGAAGAAGAGCTTAATTATTTATAGAAAAAAAATTATAGAGATGAAAAAGTCAGTATTATTTTGGATGTTTTTATCATTGTTCATGTTTGTGAATAATGTGTCTTTTGGACAATTTGATGATTTGTATTACGATCCGGATACAGATGGTAGTTATTATAAAACTACCGTAGTAACCAATAACGATGATGAAGGGGATTATTATGATGAATATGGAGATGAGTATTATGAAGATGACTATTACGATGATTATGACTATTATTATTCTAATCGTATCCGGAGGTTTCATAGAAGAAGCTTTTTCTATGACAGCTATGATCCATTTTTCTACGATGATTTCTATTATAACCCTGGAATTACTGTGTATATAGGCTCAGGCTACTACAATCCTTGGAGATACAGAAGTTATAGAAGGTATGATCCTTGGTACGGTTCATATTACGGAGGATACAACCGTGGATATTACAATGGATACAATGATGGTTTCTATGATGGATATTATGGAAATGGTTACTATGGGTACAACAATTATTATGGGTATAATAATTACTACAATAATGGAAGATACTATAATAACAAAGGATATGATGCTAAGCATGGTCGTACAAGATATTACGGTTCTAGAAGAGGACTATCAACAGTATCAGCTAAAAAGAAAGGTGGTTTAGGAGGAATCAAAAAGAAAAACGGACATGGCATCGTGGATAGAAAGGTTAATGTGAGTAAAGATAAGGGTAATATTAGAAAATCTAATATAGGTTCAAAAACTAGTAAGCCAAAGAAATCCTGGACTCCATTTGGAGATAGAAAATCTAAGAAACATACGGTTGACAGAAGTGGGGGTACTTATTCTCCAAAATCTAATCCTAGAACAAGTACTAAAAACTATAAACCATCAAGAACAAATAAAAGGTCGACAAATTATGGTGATTCCAATAGAACTCCAAAAGTTAATAAACCTAAAAGAGGAGATAACTATAATAAGCCTGAAAAGAAGAGTCGTTCATCAAAAGTAAATAGAAGTACTTCAAGAACAAATAGATCTAGTAGATCATATAGACCTTCAAGAAGTAGCAGAAGCAGCTCTTCAAGGTCAAGTTATAGCAGACCAAGTTCTTCAAGATCAAGTTCAACTAGGTCAAGCTCTAGTAGAAGTTACAAACCAAGAAGATCAAGTAGTTCCTCTTCAAGCGCAAGAACTAGAAGTAGTTCTTCAAGGTCTAGAAGTTACACTCCTTCAAGAAGTAGCAGAAGTAGTTCTTCAAGGTCAAGTTATAGTAGACCAAGTTCTTCAAGATCAAGTTCAACTAGGTCAAGCTCAAGTAGCAGTTCAAAAAGCAGTTCAAGTAGAAGTTCATCTAGAAGAAGATAGGGTTTGTTTTCGAAATAATTATATATAGGGAATGGGTAAATAAGCCATTCCCTTTTTTTAAAAGAATTAATAAAAAGAAAAAAATAAATAAAATGAAAAAATATATTTTAGCATTATCATTCATTATACCTATGGCATTATTTAGTCAGACATTGGAAGATGCGTTGCGTTATGCCAATTCTGATAATTATGCTACAGCTAGATCAATGGGTGTCGGGGGATCATTTGGAGCGATGGGAGCTGATTTTTCAGCTATTAGTCATAATCCCGCTACTTTGGGTAACTTTTGGAGAAGTGAATTTAACATATCCGTTGGCTTATCAAATGGTAATACAAGTACAAATTGGAGTGAGCTTCAAAGCAATAGTCTAGATAGTAAATTTGTATTTGATAATATCGGTTTTATAACTAGTAGCAAGAGAAAATCGGGAAACTGGGTCTCCACCAATTTTGCCATTGGTCTGAATAAAATTGCGGAATTTAATAATAGAATTGACCTTGATGCTGTAAGTAATGGGAGCTTAATGGAGTCTCCTGATTTATTTGATCAATCGACAATTGATTATGAACCTTTTTATAATTTCCCCATAAATCAATCAATGACAGTCTCAGAGTCCGGTAGTATCAATGAGATGGTTTTTGCATTAGGAGGCAATTACAAAAAGAGATTGTTGTTCGGTGTTTCTTTTGGGATTCCATTTCTGAATTATTCTACGGATAGACAGATTACAGAATCTCTTCCCGATTCATTATATGATGATCCGGATTTTTATTTTACAGATCTTACTTACGAAGAATCTTACAGCACTACAGGGGTAGGTTTTAATATGAAAATAGGAGCGATTATTATAATGCCATATAATTTTAGATTAGGTCTGTCTATGCATACACCGACCGGATATAGGTTAAAAGAGGATGCGTCAAAGGATTTTATAGCTGAGAGTAACAATTACTACATAGATACAATTGCTCAATCTTCTTACTTTGATTTTAAACTAAGAAATCCTTGGAAATTTGTGGGAAGTGTAGGTAAAATATTCAAGTCTGGTAAGATTGCAGGTTTTATAAATGCAGATGTTGAATATCTTAATTATTCAAGTTCACAATATAATTTTAGGAAATATAGTAGTGATCCAATAGACCTAGAAAATGAGAAAGTTGTAAATAGACAGATTAGAAAGCAATTGAAATCAACATTAAACTTTAGGCTTGGTAGTGAATTGGGTTATGGTAAATTAAGAGTGAGATTAGGTGGTGGGTTAAATGGAAGTCCATTTTCTGATAGCGAAGGATTTTCCCCTGATGTAAACTATAGTTTTGGATTGGGCTACAGAGGAGACAATTATTATTTTGATTTAGCTTATCTTGGAACGGATAGATCATATACTTATTCGCCATATGTATCAGAAAATCCGGAGAGAACACCCGAAATTGCGATAGATAAGCATACCAATAGATTTGTGGCTACGATTGGGTTTAAGTTTTAAATTATACCTTCTCCCATTCGTACCCGATTATATTTCTTTTTTCGCGGCTGAATTCAATGCTGATAATGTAGATATTGTCAAAGTCTTGATATTTTTCCCAATATCTTTTCTCCTTGATTTGTTTTAGGGCATTGCCAGTAGCTTTTTGGGTCAGCTAAAATTCAAAGATAAATAGCTTGTCTTCGAGCTTAACTGACAAATCCATTCTGCCGAGATTAGAGATATCTTCAGGGATAATATCCAGACCTATACTTGCAAGGTAGGCATATACAACACTTCCATAATATCCTTCATATTTGTATAGCTTACTATTGGTAAAATTAGTATAAGAAATGGAGGCAAATAGAGTAAAAAGAGCATCTTTGAAGCTGTCCAAGTCCGGTTTATCAAGCATATTGTACAATTTATCCTGATGTTTTAATTTTTCCGTTACTTGTCCGGTCAGATAGTTAATAAAAAGGTTGTTAAGCGATGTTTGAACTTCTTTGTTAGGCGTTTTCAATTTATATTTAATACTAAATCCTGTGGGTATTTCTTCAGTAATTGTCAAATATCCTGTTTGCCAAAGCAATGCTATCAATTCAATTCTTTTAATATCAAAAGTGTTGAGAATTTCTTTGTTTGCAGTAAAGTTTTCCAATTCAGGAATATAATAATTTTGTGTTTTTAGCATATCTATTAAGAAAGACGGATTGCCTGTTTCCCACCGGTAATTTCTAAAATCGAAATTTTTGCATATGAAAAGTAAAATATCAAATGGATTATAAACTTTTTCTCTCAAATAATAATAACCATTATACCACTGCTTTACTTTGAACATATCTGCGCCTTGCAAATGTTCGCTAAATACAGTTAGTAAGTCTTTGTGTGTATAACCACAAATTGTAGCAAAATTCTTGTCCAAAGTAATATCCGGCTTTTTGAATCAAAAGAGCGGAGAAACAGGGAGTTAGAGGGCGGTGAGGCAAAAAAGCGAAAAAATGAAATGCACTCGGCTACTAAGCTAATTATGAAGCAGGATTCTGCTAGAGTAGCGTGGCAAACTTGTTTTGCTTTAGGAAAACTTTTTAATAAATGCGGTTACTGTGATGGGTAACTTCCCCTCTAAAAGTTAAGAAAAATAAAAAATCACATTAAATATTTGTTTAATATGTAATTTATTTATAATTTTGTGATTATGTATTGCGATATCTGTGATTTAGATATTCGTTTTTGAATTATACCAACCTAGAAAACTCTGATGTTTCAAATATGATATCTTGTATATTGTTCTGAAAATCAAAATGATGTTATTGTTTTAGTATTGTTATTTTTGATAAATTTAAAATATTGATAAGTTAAAATTTTGATTTTATGATGAGATAGATGGGTGTAAGATAATACTTTTTATGTCCACAAATTGCGTGATAGTGTAAACTTAACTTTACTATAATAAATAAATTATTTATAAAATTTTTAAAAATGAGAAAAATATATTTTTTAATAACGTTTTTAGCTGTACTGTTTTTAGTAGTACAAAATTTGAATGCACAGGTTAGTGGAACCGTATTTAGAGATATTCCTTTAAACGGTACATCATTGAACACTTACGGCGTAAAAGATGGAAATGAGCTAGGAGTAGGAGGAGTTACCGTAACGGTTTACCCAGGAGGAACGACAACTACTACTGCAGCGGATGGTACGTATTCTATAGCAGCAACTGGAGCAGTTAGAGTTGAGTTTAGTAACTGGCCATCTTATTTAAATCCTAGCCCTGAAGCTTCAGGTAATAAGACATCAGTTCAGTTTGTCACAGCTCCTATGACCAATGTAGATTTTGGATTGCATAACCCTAGTGATTATACTGATTCTGCAGATCCACTTGTTGTCGCTCCAGTTTATGCAAATGGAAAAGGTAATACTGGAACGACCTCTGATATTGAAACATTGATTTATTGGAATTATAGTGAGAATACAGATGATGATTTGTCTAAAAATTATTCTACAGCTTCACAAACGGGGTCTTTATGGGGAATTGCATATTCTAAAAGTGAGGATAAGATTTTTGCATCAGCCGTTTTAAGAAGGCATATGGGACTAGGTCCTCAAGGTCTTGGAGGAATTTATTTAGTGAGTGGAGCCAAAGCAGGTACACCTACTTTTAGTAATTGGCTTGATGTAACAACTTTAGGTATTAATTTAGGTGTTGTTGATCGTACAAGCGATGCATGCCATCAATTGTCAGATGATGTAAATGTTGCTAGTTATGATCCAGATGGATATTTAAAGGTTGGTCGTATTGGAATTGGGGATATTGATTTAAGTCAAGACGAGAAGACTTTGTATGTTATGGATCTATATAATAAACAGTTATTAGCAATTGATGTAGCTACAAAAGCATTATTGCAAACAATAGTTATTCCGAATCCTGGCTGTAGTGATGGCGATTATAGACCATGGGCTATTAATACTAAAAATGGATTATATATTGGCGTTGTTTGTAGTGCAGAAACATCTCAGGATAGAAATGATTTAGTAGCGCATGTTATGAAATATAATGGAGCTACTTTTACTTCAATACTTAGTTTTGATTTAGATTATACTAGAACACATACAATTTGGGGTAATAATTTGGCTCCTTGGCAACCTTGGACCACTGATTTAACTTGGCATGGTGAATCTCATCCTGAACCTATTTTGTCGGATATAGAATTTGATGAAAAAGGAGCGATGATTTTAGCATTTGTAGATAGATATGGCTTGATAACAGGAAATAATAATTATCCCCCTGACTGCAATAGTACTAACTTAATAGAAGGACATGCTGGAGGGGAAATTCTTAGAGCTTGTAAAAATGGAGTAAGTTGGAATTTGGAGAATAACGGGTCTTGTGGAGGTGTAACTACTTTAGGGGCTGGTACGGGAGAAGGACCTGGAGGAGGAGAGTTTTATCTTGGTGATAATGCAGGACCTAGTGATAATGGTTTGGGAATTGATCATCAGGAAACTGGCTCAGGAAGTTTATTACAACTTATAGGTAGCGGACAAATAATGACAACAGTTTTTGATCCTAAAACATATGATTCAGGTGGAGTTAAAGCTCTTAGCAATACAACTGGACAATCAGAAAGTCAAAAACAAGTATATCCTTCTGAAGAATCAAATGGCAATGCAAATGATATTCCTCCTCATATGGGGAAAGCTGTTGGTATTGGGGACATAGAGTTTATATCTGCCCCCGCCCCAATTGAAATAGGTAACCTAGTATGGGATGATACCGATGGAGATGGTGTTCAGGATCCCGGTGAGTTAGGTATATCAGGAGTGACGATAGAACTTAAGCAAGGAGGTTCGACGATAGCAACAGCGACAACAGATGCCAACGGTAATTATATTTTCAGTAATGATCCAAACGGAACAACTACAGCTAGTCATATATATAATCTGACGCAATTGGAACCTAATATGGATTATACTTTGACTGTACCTACTTCAAATGGAGGTAATTCTCTGACTACTAAAAATTCGGGAGAGGGTTCAAATCCTGATCTTAATGATAGCGATGCTGATACCGGAACAGGAGAGATTCAGGTTTTAGCATCAGATATTCCTGTTACAGGAGCAAATAATCATAGTTATGATATTGGATATGCTTCTCAGTCTTCAGGATTGGGAATCGAATGCTGGGCAATATCGGATGAAAATGCAGCTGAAGCGGGCAGTTCAGGTTCGGGGCAGACAGATTATTTGTTTAAATTGGATAAAGTAACAGGGACGTGGTCATTAGTTGGGTCAACAACTGTGACAAATGAAGAGACGGTGGCATATGATCCATTTAATGGAGAATTGTATTCTGCCAATGGAGATCAATTGGGAAGGTTGGATCAGAATACTGGTGCTTATACGGCAGTAAGTAGTCATTATGGAGATGTTAGACTTCCGGGTGGAAGTACACATGATATACATGATGTTGATGGTTTGTGTTTTGATCCCTTTGGAAAAGTGATATGGGCAACAGAAAGGATTTCAGATTATAATGCTAATGATTTACTGTTTAAAATCGACGCATCAACGCACGAAATAATACAAAATGCATTTGGGACAAATGTAGATGCGGTCCCGGTACAGGAAGTATTTGATCCGGTTCTTAATCAAGATGTTTACGATATAGATGATATCGCAGTTGATCCCGAGACAGGAGATTTATATGCAATTCAAAATCAAGGTGGACATGGAGGAGTATTAACAATAATAGACAAGACTAACGGGAATGTGATTATTAGTAAAGGAACATTTGATGAACCCGGCTCAGCATCTAGTCCTGTTGATGATATTGAAGGATTGACATTTTTCAATTCGGGTCAATTATTGGCTTCAACAGGAGATAATGGTCCGGATTCGCAGGATAAAAACAGATTGTTTTTAATAAATAAAAATACGGCTGATGCAACTCCCCAATCACCGATTGACCCAAGCGGAGACAAATATGATTTTGAATCATTGACATGTTTAACGGATGAACCTAATATAATGACCGGAAGTTTGTTTCTAGATGAAAATTGTAATGGAGTATTTGATGGGAATGATGTTGTTTTGGATGGTTATCAGATTAATATATACAGAGATGTAGCCAATAATGATGTTTATGATGCAGGTACGGATATTTTTCTTACATCCACTACAACTGATGCATCAGGTGCATTTGCCTTTGAATTTAAAGTAGCAAGTTATTCGGACTTTGTAATCACGGTAGATGATCCATCTAGTATTCCCGGATATGATCATTTTTCAACAACTGATGTACATGAGGCAAGTTTTGTCTCAGGAGGAAATACAGATAGTGATAATGACTTTGGAGTATGTGTAAGCAGTGGTTCTGTTTGTTCAGTTAGTGAATCACATTCTACAGAATGTAATGACAGTGGTACTAATGCAGATGAAAATGATGATTATTTTAGTCTTACAGTTACGGGGTTGGTAGGAAATGGAAGTGGTAATTATGTAGTGAAGATAGGTGCATATATAAGTCCAAGCACAGCAAGTGGTACAGCGATTACTATTGTTGGAGATGGACAGGGAGGTAATCCTACTCTTGCTGCTGACGGCACAAGTACCTATGTTGTGAGAGTTGAAGATGTTACTGATTCTACGTGTTTTATAGAATTTACTACGGAAGCAGTAGGGTCTTGTAGTTATTGTCCTGCAGTAAATTGTGGAACGGCAACTGTAACTCATTAGATTAAAAAAAAACAGATATAAATTTATATAAAAATTAAATATATTAAAAATGATAGTCCAAAAAGATATTAAAATTTTGCTTAAAACTGCAATTATTACTATGATGATTATAATTGCTGCTACTGAATTTGGATATTCACAAATAAGTGGGACAGTATTTCGTGATTTACCTGTAACTGGTTTGACACAGAATACTTATGGGGTCAAAGAAGCAAATGAACCCGGTGTGGAGGGAGTTACAGTGACTGTATATCCTGGAGGAGCATCTACTACTACAGCTTCAGATGGGACATACACTATTGCAGCGACAGGTGCAGTTAGGATTGAGTTTAGTGGTTGGCCATCTTATATGAAAGAGAGTGCTGATGGAGGTGGTGTCAATAGTTCAGTTCAGTTTGTGACTGCTCCGGCAAGTAATGTGGATTTTGGTTTATATATTCCATCAAGTTATTCTGATTTGAATATAGATATTATGACTTCCGTTGCAGTCTCAGGTGATCCTAATGGAGGTGGTACATCAGCTAGCGAAGGGTCAGTAATATTTCATGATTATACAGCAACGGGAGATTATGATAGTCCGGTAGGCCCTTCTATTATTAATTTTGGGGAGGTAGGTTCAACTTTTGGAGGGGCATGGCAAAGTAAAACTAAGACATATTTTTTAGCAGCTTATGCAAAGCGATATGTTGGATTTAAAAGTGATCCGGGTTCTGTTTTTAGAATAGACAATCCGTCAGGGACTCCGACGGTTTCAGAGTACTTTTCTTTGGATGCTTTGGGATTTTCAACAGGAGTGATACCACCTAGAACTGATTTGCCTGCTGATAAAGGTCCATCACATGATATAGATATGTTTGGGCTTACAGGTACTGTTAGTCTTGGGGATATAGAGTTGGATTTGGAGCAAGAAAATTTATATATAGTGAATCTATATGATAAGAAATTATATAAAGTAAACATAGGTAATCCTGTGAAAGCAATAATTACAGCAGCAGATGTGACGAGTTTTGCTATTCCTGATCCAGGTTGTACAAATGGAAATTGGCGTCCATTTGCTTTAGGTTTGGATGAATCGCGCAATGTGTTGATGATTGGAGGGGTATGTGATGCTGCAACAGGGGATAGAAGTGATTTGCACGCATATTTATATGAATTTGATTTGAATACTCAAACAATGGGAGTGACTTCTGTATTGGATTTTGCATTAGATTTTCAACGTGGGGATACTTGGGGATCACATCCTGTACCACCAATAACAAATCATTGGAATATATGGTCAGATGAGCCCTCAGATTGGTTGAATGCTGCGATTCCTTCGATTTCAGTATTGAGGACGCACCCTGAACCATTGTTGGCAGATATCGAATTTGAAACTGATGGGTCTATGATATTGGGTTTTAGAGATATATGGGGCGATAGATTTGGAGCATATAATTATGCGCCTGAACAGAACAACACGAATGCATATAGTTGTCATGCAAATGGAGACCTTTATAAAGTTAAGAAAATAGCCGGAGTATATGAATTGGAAAATAATGGTGGATTTTCGGATGGTACAGCCGGATGCGGAGTTGGTAATGGTGATGGTCCCGGAGGCGGGGAATTTTATTGTGATGATAATTATTCAGCTCATGCAAATGTTCCACAGGGAGGACTTGCTTATTTAATGGGAGAAGAGCATTTTGTAGCGGAATCTATGGATCCGCATACTGTTGATAGTGGTGGATCAAGATGGATGAGTAATACCCCCGGGAATTCTACTCAGGGATATCAATATTATAAAACTAATAATGGTTCAAGTGGTACTTTTGCTAAAGCAAGTGGTACAGGAGATGTTGAATTGCTTACCGCACCTGCACCAATAGAAATTGGTAATCTTGTATGGTTAGATACAAATGGTGATGGTATACAGGATGCAGGAGAAGCAGGTATTGCTGGAGTTGAGGTTAAATTATATCAGGGAGCAAATCTTATAGCAACAGCTACAACGGATACAGATGGTCATTATATATTTAGTAATGATCCAAATGGAACTTCTACAGCAAGTCATATATATAATATTATTCAATTGGTAGAAGGAGGAGTAGATTATATGGTTGTTATAGAAGATGTTGACGGTGCAAATAAGCAAGCTGCATTAGGAAATACACTGCCTACCGATACAAAAACGGGGGAAGGCGCTAATCATAAGTCTAATGACAGTAATGGTGTCTTTAATGGGACTAGTTCAGAAGCGACAGTTGCATCACAGGATATACAAGGTTTAGGAAATAACAATCATAGCTATGATTTTGGTTTTGAGCCATTGCCAAATTGTGACAATACACCTGAATTAATTTGTGATGATGGAAGTGATACTTTAAAAATTATTGCTCAAGTGGGATTGGCCAATGTAATATGGTATAATAGTGCAGGAGATCAAGTTGGCACTGGTGATACATTATTGGTGGATTCCAATACTTCTGGTATGGCAGATGGAAGTGACAATTATTATTATGAAGGAATTGGTGTGGATGGCTGTACTGTGACCTTGTGCTGTCACGTATATGTTGAAACCCAAGTTTGTTGTTCTATAACAGAGACTCATAGTTCCGAATGTAATGATAATGGTACCCCTGCGGATGAAACCGATGATTATTTCAGTTTGACGGTGACGGGTACTATGACAGGAGGAAGCGGCAATTACGTAGTAAAGATAGGCACATATACAAGTCCAAGCACAGCAAGTGGTACAGCGATTACGATAGATGGAGACGGGCAAGGCGGGAATCCTACTCTGGCCGCTGACGGTACAAGTACATATGTAGTGAGAGTTGAAGATGCTACCAATTCAAACTGTTTTGTGGAATTTACAACTGATGCGGTTGATGAATGTTCGGAATGCCCTGCACCTGATTGTTTGAAGACACAAGTAAAAAAGAATAATTAAAAACATTATAAATTAAAAGACTATCGGTATAAAAATAAATAATAAAAATTTTTTAAAATGAAAAAAATATATTCTTTTATAACGTTTCTATCTGTACTGTTTTTGGCAGTGCAAAATATAAATGCACAGGTTAGTGGTACAGTTTTTAGGGATATTCCTGTAAATGGGACTAGTCAAAACACTTATGGGGTGAAAGATGGAAATGAGTTAGGAGTAGGAGGAGTTACAGTGACGGTTTATCCTGGAGGAGCGACAACAACAACTGCTTCAGATGGTACATGGAGTATAGCAGGAACAGGAGCTGTTAGGGTAGAGTTTAGTAATTGGCCAACGTATCTAAGACCAAGTCCTGATGCTAGTAATAGTAAAACATCAGTTCAATTTGTTACTGCTCCAAATAGTAATGTTGACTTTGGATTGCATGATCCAAATGATTATAATAGTTCAACCTTACCTCCTTATGTTATGAGTTTAAATACATCAGGAACAGGTACAGGTAACACTATTATGTCTTTAGTAACAAATCAGTATAATGATAATGGGTTGAATCCGGCATATGATCAATATGATGGTACACAAGGAACCGGAGATAGCCCAACGATAGATGCTTTAGCTCAGGAATTAGGAGCAGTATGGGGAAAAGGATATCAACAATCACAAAAAACGATGTATGTTTCATCTGTATTACAGAGGCATATTGGATTTGCATCAGGTAATCCGGGTAGGATTTGGGCGGTAGATTATACTTCTTCCCCTGGTAATGTGCTTGGGAGTATTGATTTACAAGGTGTTTCTCCTGCAAATGGAGGAGCAGTAATAGATTTCGGCTCTGTAAACAGAAGTGGTGCTGATAACGAATTGCACGATAGCCCACAAAGTCCATCCAGAGATATAGATGCTTATGGTAAGATTGGTACAGTGAGTTATGGAGATATAGATTTTGATAATAATACCGAGAAATTGTGGGCAGTGAATTTATATCAAAAAGGTATTATATCTATAGATGCGTCGGGTGGATATGCAAATATGCCAGGAACAGTTAATCAATATTTAATAGAAAACCTTTCTGGGGCTCCTAATTGCTCGGGAGGAGAATTGAGACCATGGGGTTTTGGAATTCATAATGGGAAAGGATTTGTAGGTATTGTATGTGATGCTTCTACTTCACAAAATTACCATGATTTAAAAGCTTATGTTTTATCATTTGATTTGAATAATCCTGCTGCCGGTTTTGCAACAGAATTATCAATAGATATGGATTATGATAGATCTGGAGATGATGGTTATTCAGAAAATGATCATTGGTTTCCTTGGACAGATCAGCCACAGGATGTATCAGGAAACTGGGATGGATATAATCAACCTGTATTATCTGATATAGATTTTGACGAAGAGGGAAATATGTATTTGGGATTTTTAGATAGATGGGGATTACAGGCTGGATATAAAAATAATCCACCTGTTTCTGGTACTTCATCTCTGAAAGAGAAAGCTTATGGACAAGGGGAAATATGGAAAGCTTGTTATTCCGGTGGATCTTATTCATTGGAAGGAACCGGAGGATGTCCTTCAGGAACAACACCTGATGGAGATTTCTTTGATGATCGTGGTGGCGATAACAACGCACATGGTGCTAGTGGTGGTTCTATGGCAATTCTTACCGGAAGTAATCAGATGATATATAATGTAAATGACCCACACCCTTCAGGTTCTTATGGATCAAAATATTGGGTAACAAATGGAGTTCAAACATTTAATACGACAAATGGTGAGATTGATAATTGGTATTCATTAGTGTTTTCAGGAACAATAGAGTATACAGGTAAAGCTGCGGGTATTGGAGATATAGAATTTTTAACAGATCCGGTACCGATTGAAATAGGTAACCTTGTTTGGGAAGATACCAATGGTAATGGAATACAAGATGCTGATGAATCGGGAATTTCCGGAGTGGAAGTAAAACTGATTAAGGGGGGAGCAGAAATAGCTTCCGCGACAACAGATGCACAAGGTAATTATATTTTTTCAAATGCTTCAGGAAACTCTACTTTAAGCCACAAATATGGCATCTCTGCTTTAGAATCGGGAATGGCTTATGAAGTAAAGATACCTGATATTTCCGGAGGTAACAAGCAAGCAGCTCTAGGAGTTGCTACCTTGACTACTCCTGATGTGGGAGAGGGAACAAATACAGATAAAAATGATAGTGACGGAGCAGTAAGTGGAGATGATGCCGTTGCACAAGTTAATAATTCTGATGTTCCGGTGCCTGGGGCAAATAATCACAGTTTTGATTTTGGTTTTATTCCTATTCCTCCTTGTAGTATTACAGATGCAGGAAAAACAAATGAATCCTGTAATAATGCCGGTACAGGTTCGGATCCGGCAGATGATTATATTAGTTTTGACTTGAATCCGACAGCTTCAAATAATGGAGCGACGTATAATGTTACAGTTAATAATGGAGGTACAGTTACTCCAACAAGCGGTACTTATGGAAGTGCTACATCATTTAGATTGCAAGATGGTAGTGCTACAGGTGCAACATATACTATCACATTGACTGATGTCGATAATCCTAATTGTACAATAGAGACGACTGTAAACCAAGGATCTTGTTCAGATGAATGTTTGTTGCAAGATGGTGGATTGACAGGAGTTAATTGCTCCAATACCGGAGCGGATGATAATGATGGTAATGATTATATTATTTTTGATCTTAATCCAACCGGATTGAATCTTGGAGCAGCATATAATGTTACTGTAAATGTTGGAACTGTTACTTTGGCTGATGGCTCTGCTGCAACATTTTTAAGTTATGGTTCTGTTAAGCATTTTAGATTACAAGATGGTAGTGCTGGAGGTGGCAATGTGATTGTAACAGTAACTGACAACGGAGGTAATGGATGTTCAATAAATGTACCTATTACTGACCCTGGATCTTGTTCTTCTACATGTGCAGTTCCATATGAAATATGTCCCGGAGAAAGCTTTGAGGCAATTGTTCAAGGTACAGATATAGATGTTAATACAATTCAATGGTATAAAAGTTCTGACGGAGGAATCAATTTTTATCCAATAGCTCCACCTGATGGAGTTGATCAAAATTTAACGATTACTGAAGTTGGTGAATATTATTATATAGCCAATGGACTTGATGGTTGTATTGATAGTCTTTGCTGTCATATTATTGTAGAAGCAGGAAATTGTCCAGGCTGTCAATTATTAACTCCAGGTTTAGATGATCTTACTTGTAATGATAATGGTACTCCACAAAATGCCGCAGATGATTTTATTTCTTTTTCTTTGGATCCTCAGGGAAATCAAACTAGTACAGGGTATACAGTTACAGCTGATAATGGGGGTATTGTGTCTCCTGGTAATGGGACTTATGGAGCACCATCTAATTTTCAAATGCAACAAGGAAGTGCTGATGGTACTTTATATACAATAACAATTACCGATAATGATGACCCAAATTGTGTGATAACAACAACAGTCCAATTGAGTAATTGTGGTGTTACATGTGCGATAACGGATGCTACTATTCAAAATGTTCAGTGTCACAATAGCAATACTAATGGTAATGCTAATGATGACTTCCTGACTTTTGATATGACCGTAACGGGTAATTTTACAGGAGGTACATATAGTGTTAGTGCAAGTAGTGGTGGAATTACTCCTTCAAGTGGTACTTATGATAATGTAAATTCATTTACTCTTACCCCCGGTTCTGCCGGAGGAGGTAATGTAATAATAACGATTACAGATGTTAATGATCCCAATTGTACTGCTACAGCAACAGTTGTCGATCCAGGTTCTTGTTCAATTTGTGATCTGACAGTTGATGCTGGTTCCAATGAAAATGTATGTGAAGGTAGTTGTGTAGATTTAACAGCGACCGCAAGTGGTGGAAGCGGAATATACAATTATTTATGGAGTAACGGAGGAAATTCTGCTACAATAAATGTATGCCCCACAAGCACTACTACATTTACAGTGACAGTAACTGATTCTGAAGGATGTCAAGCTGAATCTCAAGTGAAAGTATTTGTTGAATCTTGTGCTTTTGACTTAGCATTAAAATTAACAACTACTCAAACTTTACCTGTACGTCCCGGTAATATTGTTCCTTTTACTATTACGGTATGCAATCAAAGTGATATTACTGTAGAAACTTTGGAGCTTACTGATTATATACCGGCAGGCTTTAGTTTGGCTGATCCTACATGGACAGCCGGGGTAGTTGGACATACAGGAGTGAGTGCAAGTAAAACTTTCTCTGTAGTTAATGGTGGCTTACCTGGAGGAGGATTAGCAGGTGGTCAATGTTTAGAGTTTGATATAAATCTAGAAGTAAACAGTCATGCAAATCCTGATGATTTTACAAATTATGCTGAAATAACGGATGCAGTAGATGAATTTGGTCATGGTGATGATGAAGATAGTACACCGGGAAGTGATTCTGCTTGGGAGCAATCTGTTGGCTGTGGAGATGCTGATGATGATAATATGGATGGAAAAGGACAAGGTGGAGTATTTGGTGATGAAGATGAAGATGATCATGATCCAGCCTGTGTAGATATATTTGATTTGGCATTGAAAAAAGTTGAAACAAGTACAGGCCCTTATAAATTTGGAGACCCTGTTACTTTCACTTATACCATATACAATCAAGGAAATATAGCGGCAACAAATATAGAAGTTACGGACTATGTTCCGAGTGGATTTGAATATGATCCTACGCTAAACGGGTCTTGGACACAAGCAGGGACAACTACACCAAAGACTGCAATAACAACGACATTAAATCCGGGAGAAAATACAACAGTTACATTGGTTTTAATTGCACAATCTACGACAGATCAAGAAGGAGGTTGGACAAATGTTTCAGAGATAAGTAAAGCTGAAGATTTGGCAGGGCATGATTTATCCAATAATGATTATGATAGTATTTTAGACGATGATCCGGATAATGATGCAGGAGGTAAAGCAGATACACCTAGTGATGATGCTATAGATGGAGATGGAACAGGAGCACATGGAGATACAGATCCGGCAACAGATGAAGATGATGCAGACCCTGCACGAGTAAAGATATACGATTTAGCATTGAGAAAGACATTATTAACAACAGCACCATATGAGTACTATGATAATCTTACCTTTGAGATAACAGTATTCAATCAGGGTAATGAAGCGATGACAGATATAGAGATTTCAGATTATATTCCATCAGGATATACTTTTGATGGAGGATCAAATGCGATTTGGAATGGGTCAGCACCAACAGTAACTACGACAATAGCCGGTCCGTTGGCGGCAGGAGATAGTACCAAAGTACAGATAGTATTGAAGTTGGTACAAACAGATGGAGGAGAAGTCAATTGGGACAACTATGCAGAGATAAGCGGGGCGAAAGATTCAAATGGCGTTGTAGCAAATAGTTGGGATGCAGATAGTACCCCTGGTAGCGATGCGGGCTATGAAAGAGCAGTTAAACCAGGAGATTCGGACGATGACAATATAGAAGGACATTATATACCTGAAGGCACGGACGAAGACGATCATGATCCTGCAGGAATACCTGTATTTGACTTGGCATTGAAGAAAGTAGAAACGAGCGCAGGACCATATAGATATGGAGATCAAGTGACATTTACATTTACAGTATATAATCAAGGAAATATAGGAGCGAGCAATATAGAGGTTACAGACTATGTGCCAGAGGGTTTTGAATTTAGAACGAACTTAAATCCTGGGTGGATATATGGAGGGCCGGGCACTGCATTGACTACCATAGTTTCGGATTTAGCACCGGGAGCGAATACAGAAGTTACCCTGATATTAATTTTGCAACCGACAGAAGAAGTTGAAGAAGGGTGGACAAATAGAGCAGAAATAAGTAAAGCAGATGATACTGAGGGTAATGATATGAGCGGAAAGGATATAGATAGCGATAATGATAGTAATAAATACAATGATGTAGGAGGCACACCGGATACTGACGAGGATGATGAAGTAAGCGATGATGGTAAAGACGGAAATGATGATGGTATTACCGATGAAGACGATGCTGATCCGGCAAGAGTAAAAGTATATGATTTGGCATTGCGCAAGACGGTAGTTACACCGGAGCCATATCATTATTACGATGATATTACCTTTGAGATCACAGTATTCAATCAAGGAAATGTACCTTTGACAGATATAATAGTTGTAGATTATTTGGCTAGCGGATATTTATTTGATCCTGTGAAGAATTCAGATTTTTCATTAGGTAGTGCAACATCAGTGGAAGCTGGTATATCAGGGCCACTTGCACCTGGAGATAGTGCAAAAGTTGAAATAGTATTACAATTATTACAAACTACCGGTGGGGAAATGGAGTGGGATAATTATGCAGAAATATCAGATGCCCAAGACCCGGAAGGTAATCATGTAGCAGGATGGGATGCAGATAGTAATCCGGATAGTGATGCTACACATGAACGAGCAGTAAAACCTGAGGATGAAGATGATGATAATATAGATGGACATTATATACCAGATGAAACTGATGAAGATGACCACGATCCTGCTGGAATAGATGTATTGGATTTGGCAATGACAAAGACTGCGGATGCTGTTGCACCATATCATTATGATCAAATAGTAGATTTTACATTGACAGTATTTAATCAGGGGAATGAAACAGCTCATGATATAGAAGTTGTAGATTATGTGCCTAGTGGATTTATATATTTGCCTCACTTAAATCCTGAATGGACGCAAGCTTTGGTAGATACCCCCAAAACGATACTGCCAAATACATTACTACCTGGAGAAAGTACGACAGTTACAATAAAACTTCAGTTTCAATATACTTCTGATGTAGGCGGATATGTCAATAAAGCAGAGATTGTGAATGCGAAAGATGAAAACGATGATCCTTTTGAAGATATAGACAGTACACCGGACGATGATCCCGATAATGATGTAGGGGGTACGCCATTGACACCGGAAGATGATAATGTCAGTGATGATGGAAAAGATGGTGACGGAGATGGTATTACTGATGAAGATGATGAGGATCCATGGGCAACAGAGGTTGCGAGTATAGGAAATTATGTTTGGTATGATGATAATGATAATGGGATACAAGATGAAGGGCAACCGGGAGATTTTGGAGTAGAAGGAGTTACAGTAATTTTAAAAGATTGTAATGAGAAGGAGATATTAAGGACACAAACAGATGAAAATGGGCACTATGATTTCAAAAATTTGATACCCGGAGAATATTTGATTGTATTTGATGATTTACCGGAAAATAGTGAATGGGCAAAACAAAATCAAGGAAATGATAACTTGGATAGTGATGCAGATGAGAATGGAATAACGATATGCACAGAATTAGAAGCAGAAGAAGATGATCCTAGTTGGGATGCAGGGATATTGCGGTATTCTTCATTGGGAGATTATGTATGGCTAGATACTGATGGTGATGGAGTACAAGATTCTGAGGAAGATCAAATATCAGGAGTAGTTGTAAAATTGCTAGATGAGAATGGCAATGAATTGGAAACGACAACTACAGACGAACAAGGTTATTACCTGTTTGATAGTTTACATCCTGGCACATACATAGTTGAATTTGATACTCCTACCGGACTTACTCCGACAGATAAAAGTCAAGGAGCAAATTTAGAAAAAGATAGTGATCCAAATCCTGGAACAGGTAGAACAGACCCAATAGTACTTGGAGCGAATGAGGACAGAAGAGATATAGATGCCGGGTATAAATGCGGATTGGAATTAGAGATAACACCAAACGATACCTTATGTGAAGGAGAATCAAAAGATATCGAAGTGACAGTTGTAGATGGAACCGGTTTAATAATATATGATTGGTCAACCGGAGAGCATACAGCTTCCATTACAGTGGTACCAACTGAGACTACGGTATATTCAGTTACGGTTACCGATGAAAATGGTTGTTCAGGAATAATAAAAGATACAATTATAGTTGAGCCAAGGGCTAAGATAGGCGATTATGTATGGTTGGATTTAGATAGAGACGGAGTACAAGATTTTTATATAGATGATCCTGATCTTAATGAACCTGGTATAAATGGAGTTACAGTAAATCTATACCAAGCAAGTGATCCAAATACTGTCTTTATGACACAGCTTACCCATATAAATGTTGATACATCTGGATTTTATGAATTTGATGTTTGTGCTGGAGATTATTTTGTTGAATTTATAGCTCCAACAGGTCAAGGTTTGATATTTACCCAGCAAGATCAAGGGCCAGATGATACATTGGATAGTGATGCAGATGAGAATACAGGAAGGACGATTACTTTCCATGTTGATCCTGAAGATATTGACCATACGAGGGATGCAGGATATTATACAACCGCCTCAATTGGTGATTATGTATGGCATGATATTGATGCAAATGGGATTCAAGATGATGGAGAAGAAGGAATAGATGGGGTTGAAGTGACATTGCACAGAGCTGACGGTAGCATTGTAGGAACAACGACGACTTCAAACGGAGGTAAGTACGAGTTTACCGGCTTGATTCCGGATGATTACTATGTATGTTTTGACTATAGTGGTACAAACTATACACAGATATCACCAAAAGACCAAGGATATGATGATACAGTAGATAGTGATGTAGATCCGGTTAGTGGATGTACAGAGATAATAGAGATATTGGCAGGAGAGAATGATGTTAGATGGGATATGGGCTTATATACATTGGCGAGCTTAGGCGATTATGTATGGTATGATAGAGATGCAGATGGATGTCAGGACGCGGACGAAGAAGGTATCGAAGGAGTGACAGTTAGACTGTATAAAGATACCGATAGCAATGGCGTACCTGATGGAGCAGAGATAGCACATACACAAACAGATAATACAGGATTTTATGAATTTTTAGAATTATCATCAGGGACATATGTAGTCAAATTTGAGAAGCCAAATTCAGATTACAAAGTCTCACCAAAGAATCATAATGGAGCAGACGGATGTGATGATGCAAGTGATAGTGATGGAGATGGTATTATGGGATATTCAGATCCAATTGAGTTATCAGACAATG
>JALVAD010000467.1 GCA_027011385.1 Saprospiraceae bacterium
GCATAAAAGCAAAAAAAAACGACTTAATTTGTATTTAGATTTTGATTAAATTAAAAAAAATTATTATTTAATTGCGGGTTATTGTGAAAAATTTTTTATTTTTATGGTAAATTATAGTTTTATTTTATAACTTTAAAATTCATGTCATCATGTACATAACATTCAACGAATTAAGAAAAATCAAGCATAGCTTGCCAACAGGAAGTGTCAAGAAAATTGCAGATCAACTGGGAACTGATGAACAAGCTGTTAGAAATTATTTTGGAGCAAAAAAATATGATAATAACGGTGAAATTGTTGGAAAACATATCCAACCGGGACCTGACGGCGGAATAGTTAACTTAGAAGATACTGTGATCTTGGATGCCGCAAAAAAAATCCTTGAAGAAGCAAAGAGCAAAGTTTAAAAAAATAAAAAAGGTCACTTGGAAAAGTGACCTTTTTATTTTCTTCTATGTTTTATGCTTTTTCTTTCTAGCAGCGGGAAAAAGGATATTATTTAATATCAACCTGTAACCCGGCGAATTTGGATGCAAGCTTAAATCTGTTGGAGGATCACCTATATAATGCCGGTAATCTTCAGGATCATGTCCTCCATAAAAAGTCCAAAAGCCTTTACCATAATTGCTATGAATATACCTTGCTTCATTCTCTACTTTCAAGTCTCCCATTATCAAAACATCAGATTTTATTTGATTCTTTTTAAAAGCTGTAGTTTGTCCCATAAAACCTTTGATAACTCTAGTATGATTTTGAGTTAACATAGTCGGAACCGGATCCCATTTAGCAGAAAACTCAAACAAAGTAAAATAATCCTCTTTGGGCTTTATTTTTCTTTTTCTATTATCAATAGAAGAAAACTCATATTCATATGGATTTGTCACTAATTGAAAATTTTCAAAAGCAAAAGTATTTTTGAAGACCAATTTAGATTGAGCATTGGGATCCATAGGATCATAATCATACATTTTATCACAAATATCTGTATTTTCCGCCGCCAAAGCAATATCGTAAGTATCAGTTGCAGAGCACATCGCAAATAAAAATCCCCCTGCACCTACATATTCTTTTATTTTCTTTACCACTGCTAATTTTAGTTTAGATACTTTTTTAAACCCAAGGCTTTTCGCTAATTCTTCTTGCCTTCTCTGATTTTCTTTGTACCATTTATAATCTTTATAGCTTTTGTAAAACTTTCCATATTGTCCTGTAAAGTCCTCATGATGCAAATGCAACCAATCATACTCCGCTAATTTATTTTCCAAAACTTGTCTATCATAAATTTTATCAAAAGGTATTTCTGCATAAGTCAAAACCATAGTTACTGCATCATCCCAAGGCTGAATTTTCTCTCCGCGTGTATTATATTCAGGAGTATATACAGCGATTTTTGGAACTTTCTCTAATTTCATTACTTCTTGGTTTACTTCTGGAGAAGCTATCTCATTTCTTATTCTGGCAAATTCACCATTCGTTATCACTTTATAACTTACACCTCTGACTTTACATTTTCTTTCAATTGGCTCTGCATACTTAAAAGCGAAACTTCCACCTCTATAATTCAATAACCAGTATGCCTCCCCTTTCTGCTCCAATACCCAATAGGTAATACCATATGCTTTAAGGTGATTTTTTTGGCTTTCTGCATCCATTGGAATCAAAATATAACTCGCAAAAGATACATTGAGCGAAAATAAAATAGTAATAAAAAGTATTAATTTTTTCATAGTTGAAAATTAATTTATTGATTAAAACACAGACCTTTTAACGATATTAGTACCATTAAAA
>JALVAD010000468.1 GCA_027011385.1 Saprospiraceae bacterium
TATCAATACTATCCACCAGATAAAGTGCATTCCGAAAAACATATTATTGTAATCATGCATAACTAAATATTTTTAAAGGTTAACTAATTATTAATTTATTGCAAAGATAAACTATTGTAACCCTTTAGCTAGTGCATAATTTTGGCTATATTGTATCTAATTCTAGATTAGAAAATATCTATCAGATAATATGGTTTAGATTACTAATTAGCCCGAATTATTCACAGGAAATCAAATTTTAAAGGGCTTATTCACCATCCACTATTTAGAACAATTTTCACAAAGCCCTTTTATTACAAAATTGGCACTTTCAAACTTAAATCCTTTGGGTAGATTTGGAATTGGAATTGGAATTTCATTTAAACAATAAGTTTTATTGCATTTAGAGCATAAAAAGTGGATATGCAAATCTTCAGGCTCACAAGCACAAAATTCATCACATAATGCATATCGGAGTGAACCGGTTCCGTCTTCAACTGAATGAATCAACTCTTTTTCCTGAAATGTTTTCAGAGTTCTGTATAAGGTTGACTTATCAGCTCTTTCAAACTTTTGTTCCAATTCAGGTAAGCTGATCGCAGTTTTATGTTCTAGCAGAACCTCCAATACCAACTGCCTCATCGCGGTAGGTTTTATGCTTTTTGATATGAGTTTCTCATCAATATCTTTATTCATTAACTATTTATTTTTTATATATCACAGCATTTAATGGTATAAAAGCCCCAGCTTTTATTCCCGGATCAAATGAATCCACCGGTGTAAATATAAAACAAAAAATATTACCAACACTACTTAATTTGATATTTGGTCCTGATTGAACTATTAGTCTCTTTTTATCCAACAGATATTCTTCAGCTAACACCCAAGAAACAGGTATTTTTTTATCAAATCCTCTAAACCAATATTCATTAAAATTGTAAATAACATTTACAAATGGCGTATAGCCGAAAGAAATATAGGTTTTTTTATTAAATAGAGCTCCAATTTCAGCGTGTAGCCTTGTGATTTCCTTTTTTTCACCACTATCAAAGTTATACACAATTAGAGGATTCACTCTCACTCCGGCAATAACTTTTAGGTGCGCACCATTTTGTGCATTAATATTGATGTTTATTAAAATAAAAAGGACGATTAAAGCAATGAATTTTTTCATTAAGTAATTTTAAGTTAAAAATAAATCACAAAATTAATAAATTATCAGTGCAAACCAGTTGCATTATTTGAATGACTCTATAGCTAGGAAAAACAACTATGTATCTAACACACTAGTGACTGCACGAAAACAGACAGTTTTCTAAATTCTGACCTGTTTTCTTACAGACACGATATATAATTATCACATCAAAGTGACAAAAATTATAAAAATAATATTTATCTACCTTATTCCACCACCAGCTTCCTGCTATACACCTTATCATCTGTATATATTTTTACCATATACACACCTTTTTCATAATTAAAAACCGGAACGGAATACATATTGCTAATCTCATTTTTATCTACAAGGTGATATGATAATATCCTGCCACTTTCATCGATTACTGAATACGCATTAATCTTTTCTTTCTTATCCTGAAGTTCCACGGTTATATACATTGACCTTGCAGGGTTTGGATAAAGCAGTAATCCTTCAGATGAATTTATTTCATTAGTTGCCGAACTATTATCTACTACAACAAAAGATCCCATCATACCTCCATCTTCGTGCTTCAACATATGACAATGATACATATAGGGAATCGAGTCATTAGCAAAGTTTTTGAATTTTGTGATAATTCTCATTGTGCTATGCCTACCGGGAACGAGATAAGTATCTTTTTTACCTTTAGCATATGCAGGTGGTGGATTGCCGTCAATATCCAAAATATAATATCCTACATCGTGAAGATGAAATGGATGTGCTATCGGGGTATTGTTTTGTATTGTCCAAATTTCAGTATTATTCAAAGGTATCGTGATATTAATAATATCCATATCAAAACTAACTCCATTGATATAAAAGTCGCCGTTCAACTGGTTGTTACCCGGACTTTTTGATCTAAAAGTAATATTCCTATTATCATCAACATCATTCACACTATAAGGTGTTTCTCCCGCCAAAACAGCTGGAATAGAGGTAACAGGATTTGCTGTTTTCTGACCTACAACAAAATCTATTATTTTAAAATTAGCTCCATTCATTGGGTTTGGATTATAACCATTCAATTTCATTCCTTGGCCTGGGCCGGGACTGGAAGCACCATAAATTCCATTCGGAAATTCAGAAGCATAACTCATCAAACTAATAGTTTTGCCTTCCATTCCCGTAAAATCAACCAAAATTTCTGCTCTTTCTCCGGGTGCTAATGGTAATCTAGATAGCTTTATTGGTTTTTCCACTAATCCACCATCTGTTGCTATCATATAAAAATCTTTGTTTCCTTCAAGACCAAAATTAAAAACTCTCTGTGATGATCCGTCTAAAAGCCTAAATCTGACAACTTGAGCAGGTACATCTACATAAGCGTTTTGCGTACCGTTTACTATCAAAACATCATCGGTATTCACATCCCATTCCACTTGATAATTATCGTCAAAACTCCTTGTTTGTACAGCTAAGGGGATATCATCCAAACCATATGTTCTCGGTAAATCAAATCCTGCCTCTTCATCGTCTTTCACTATAATAAATCCTGCAATTCCTTTACTCACGTGTTCATCGGTATATGTATCCAAGTGTGGATGATACCAACAGGTACTCGCGCGATTTTTAACCTCATACTTAGGATTCCAAGTATCTCCCGGCTCTATTATCATATGCGGTCCTCCATCATTTTCAGAAGAAACGTGCATACCGTGCCAATGGATTGTAGTCCTTTCATTAAGGTCGTTTTTGACTTTTATATCAAGAAAATCTCCTTTATTAACAATCAATGTCGGTCCTAATACAGGTCCATTCACTCCCATCGTTGTCGTTTTATGCCCCGGGAAAAATTCAAATTCTCCATTTTGAAGAGTCAAATTTATATCTGTGCCTGTTATTGTACCGGGAATTATTATTTTATTTCCTGTAGGTGCAGAATTTGTGTTAATAGTAAAAGCATCACTCACTGCGTTATAATCCGTACCTTGATTGTCTTGAACTATTTTAATTTTTGCAGTATTGGTATTCAATTCCGGTACCGTCCAAGAGTATGATAATGTATTGACATTGATGTCCTCTTTAATAGCCTGCCAAGTAGCGCCATTATCACTACTAAAGTATAAATCCCAATTATTGGTATTATGCGCAATAGTAACTTTCCATTTAATAGTAATAGATTCTTCCGATTTGAAGGATTCTCCTCCTACGGGATATTCAAGTTTACAATGTGCATTAACATTCATAGTGAACAGCACTATGAATAATGTTGATAATAATGTAATTTTCATTTTTTTCATATTTATTTAATTAATTAGTTTACTCTGGTTTATCCTTACCTATTCATCCTCTTTTTCCTTTCTTTCCTCACCCTAAATCCCTCTCCTAAGAATCTCGTTCCCCCTTCTTTTTTTAATCCTCACCCTAAATCCCTCTCCTTTTATCAAGTTTCTCCTATTACTTTAATTTTTCCCTAAAAGGAGAGGGACTTTTCCCAACTCCTACAAATAAATGTCACTACTAACAAAGAGCTATTCACAAAAAACCAAACTACTCATTCCCCCTTCTCCTTGAACAACAATGTTGCAAAATAGGTTAAACTCCTTAAAAGGAGAAGGGGACAGGGGTTGAGGTTCAAACACTACAGCTTTATATTTCTCAACCTCAATGAATTTACTATCACAGATACAGAACTAAAGCTCATCGCTGCTGCTGCTATCATCGGTGAAAGCAACAATCCAAAAACCGGATATAAAACTCCAGCTGCAATAGGTACACCCAATACATTGTAAATAAATGCAAAAAACAGATTATGTTTTATGTTCTTCATAACTCCTTTTCCTAAGTTTACTGCTTTTACAATTCCCAACAAATCACCTTTAACCAATGTCACTTCACTACTTTCAATTGCTACATCTGTTCCTGTTCCCATTGCAATTCCAATATCTGATTGAGCCAAAGCCGGAGCATCATTGATGCCATCACCTGCCATTGCAACAACTTTATCTTCATTTTGAAGTTTATTTATAATATTTAATTTATCTTCAGGAAGACATTCTGCTTGAAAATCTGCTAGATTTAGCTGTTTTGCCACATATTGAGCTGTTCTCTTATTATCTCCGGTCAACATAATTACTTCTATTCCTCTTTTTTGCAATTTTTCTATCGCTATTTTACTATTTTCTTTTATTGCATCAAAGATAACAACAAATCCTTTTGCAACCCCATCAAGTGATATATAAGAAACCGTTTTACCGTGATTTTGCTCAATTTGAATTTTTGATTCAAGATTCTCCGGTATTTCTATATCATATTGCTCCATCAATTTTTTATTTCCGATAGCAACAAACTCTCCATTAACTTCTCCGGTTGCACCTTTTCCCTTTACTGCTTTAAAATTTTCTGTATCGTGAATAGTTATATTTTCTTCTTTAGCTTTCTTCACTATAGCTTCTGCCAATGGATGCTCACTATATTTATTTATGGAAGCAATATACTCCAATAATTTTTTATCATATTCTCCTGATGAATTTAATACATTTTCAACTGATGGTTTTCCCTCTGTAATTGTTCCTGTTTTATCGGTAATCAATACATTCACTTTATTCAAATTCTCTATTGCTTCTGCATTTTTTATCAATACTCCATTTTGCGCACCTTTTCCTACTCCTACCATAACAGACATTGGAGTAGCCAAACCAAGGGCACAAGGACAAGCGATAATAAGTACCGCAATCGCATTTACAAATGCATATACCATAGCAGGGTTTGGACCAAATGCATACCAAACAATAAATGTAATCAAAGAAATAACAACTACAATCGGAACAAAATATTTGGAAATTTTATCTGCCAATTTTTGAATTGGAGCTCTCGATCTACTAGCATTATTAACCATTTGAATTATCTGAGACAATAGCGTTTCAGATCCTACTTTCTCTGCTTTCATTACAAATGATTGATTGCCATTTATTGTTCCGGAACTAACCGAATCCCCAACATTTTTATCAACAGGAATAGGTTCTCCTGTTATCATACTTTCATCCACATTACTGTACCCATCTGAAATAATACCATCAACTGGAATTTTATCTCCAGGTTTTACACGCAAGAAATCTCCTGGTTTTATAGCGTGAATCGAAACAATTTTATCTCCGCTTGGAGTAACCAAAGTCGCTTCCGAAGGGGCTAATTTCAATAATTCACGTATTGCTCCACTTGTTTGACTATGTGCTTTTGATTCCAGTAGTTGTCCTAGCAACACCAATGTCAAGATAACTGTAACAGCTTCAAAATAAACAAATACAGTTCCACTTTCTGTCTTAAATTGATCCGGAAAAACATCAGGGAATAATAAAGCAAATATGCTAAATAAAAAGGCAACTCCTGAGCCAATTCCTATCAATGTAAACATATTCAAATTCCAGGTAATAATCGAGGTATATGCCCTTTCAAAAAACATCCAAGTCGCATAAAATACTACCGGCAAGGACAATGCAAATTGTATCCAATTCCAAGTGATTTGAGGGAATATTTCTCCTAAAGGATTACCCGGTATTAAATCACCCATAGCTATTAAAAATACAGGAACAGTAAATGCAACTGCAATTTTAAATTTTTTGAGAAGATCCTTGTAAGTTTTATCTTCTTCACTATCAGTGGGCTTCATCGGTACTAAATCCATTCCACATATAGGACAACTCCCCGGTTCATCTTTAATTATCTCAGGATGCATTGGACAAGTATATTGTGCAGAACTTTGCAGTTTTGGTTGTTCTACCAATGGCATACCACAAACAGGGCAAGAACCGGATTTATCATAAGTTTTTTCATCCTCACAATGCATTGGGCAATAAAAAATACCATTACCATCAGGTTTAATATCCGGTTTATATACAGTAAAGTTATGCTTTTGCTCTACAACATCACTTTTTTGAGAATCACCACCAATTGTATAGTGCAAACCTGCTAAAAGTAGTGTTTCTTGAAGTTTTTCTAAAGGAATATAGGAAGACATATCTATGCTCACCTTTCCTTTATTTATATCAGCAGTTACTTTTGTGACATTATTTAGCTTTATCAAGGCATTTTCCACATTGGATTTACATCCAACACAAGTCATCCCTTCTATTTTATATGTATGTATCATAGTTATTTGTTTTATAATTATTTAAAAATTATACTTTACTCAAAGCTGCTCTTAATTTGAATTGAATTTCATTTGCAATTTCATCCATTTGGGGATTATTTACCCCTTGCATTGCAGATACGGGATTTACTACCGACACTGTTACTATGTTTTTACTTTTTTCCTTTATGACAATATTACAAGGAAGCATTATTCCTATATTCTCTTCTGCCATCAAAGATTTATAAGCAAAAGGAGGATTGCAAGCTTCCAAAATCTTGTATTCAATAAAATCTACATTAATTTTTTCTTTTAGTGTTTTTTTCATA
>JALVAD010000469.1 GCA_027011385.1 Saprospiraceae bacterium
TATTTGTAATATATAAATAGATTATAATTCTCATTATAAAAAAAACTGATATCTAAAACGCTAGTAATTTGTGATAATAAACTTTAGAATTTTTAATAAATAAAAATTAAAAATAATGTGAATGCCAATAAAAAATAATTGAAAAAATAAGCATATTTTTTTTCATCACATATTAAATACCAAATTCGAATCTATACGCGCTAAACATCTTCTCAAAAATATGTTAAAGTTTCATTGATTTGAGTGACAAGACAAGTTGTATGGCGTATCAATTACAGAGGCTTCTTTTAAATAGTGTCTGCAAGAAAACATATCAAATATAAAATTGATTCTTTTTGTCACTTTTAGTCTTTTTCACAAGTACTTGATACAAAGGCATCAAATTATTGCAAAAAAGCCAAAATTTGAACAATAATTATATGAATTTAAAAAATTATTAAGCCTCTAATATTATTAATTTATGTTTGTTTAACTAAAAACTATTATTATGGAAAACATTTTAACTTTTTTTGACAATTTATTTGGTTCATTTGGCGGACCTATATCAGCTATTATCATTCTTATCATCGGATGGTTTGTAGCGGGAATCATACGTAGCATTGTAAAGAAATTGACACATAAAGCCGGAATCGACAAAGCACTTAGAAGTGACAAAGTAGTATTTTCTTCGCTATTAGGAAAACTTGCATATTTTCTGATTATGATTTTTGTTTTTATGCTTGCGCTTGAGAAATTGGGATTAAGCGGTGTATTGGATCCATTGAAAAATATGCTAAATGAGTTTCTTGGATTTTTGCCCAATATTTTTGGTGCAGGATTAGTGGCCTACATAGGTTATATGCTTGCAAACATAGTATCGGAATTGGTTGGACTATCCGGTGATACTATTCAAAAAATTGCACCGAAACTAAATATATCACAAAATATAGATATCGTTTCTATCTTGAAGAAAATCGTTTTTATCTTTATATTTATTCCAATGCTTATATCAGCTTTGAATATATTGAATATGGATGCGATTTCAAAACCTGCAACAGCTATGTTAAGCGAGTTTTTCAATGCAATTCCAAGAATTATTATGGCTTTAGTAATAATAATTTTCTTTGTAATAGGTGGTAAATTTTTAAGCGGATTTGTAAGAGAATTATTGGACGGATTTAAGATAAACAAAGTATTGCGAAGTGCAAATCTAGGCGATGTGTCAGATAAAACAAACTTTTCGAAAATAGCGGGAAATATCGTATATTTCTTCATTGTGATATTTGGAATAATGACCGCTGTAGAGAAATTGGAATTTACTCAATTGACCGGTATCCTCAATACAGTAATAGCATTCTCGGGCAAGATACTCCTTGGGCTTGTGATATTGGCTCTTGGTAATTGGGTCGCAAATATTGCATCAAACAGCTTCTCCAAAGGAACAGGCAATAAATTTGTTGCTACGATAATCAAGGTCTCAATTATCGCAGTATTCTTAGCAATGGGACTTAGAACAATGGGCTTGGCAGACGATATTGTGAATTTAGCATTTGGTATCACATTAGGCACAATCGCCGTTACAATAGCACTTTCATTCGGTCTTGGAGGTAGAGAAGCTGCCGGCAAACAAATGAAAAAAATTATAAATAAATTCAACAATGAATAAAAAGGGTTTGTCATTTAATTTGAAAGCTGTAATTTGACGAACGGAATTCGATTCTCATTAACCCGGAGTGTGTAAGAACCTTGAATATCCAAGTTGTTCTTACACACTTTTTTTATAATGCCATATTGTAATATATAT
>JALVAD010000470.1 GCA_027011385.1 Saprospiraceae bacterium
TTGCTCTTTGGGGGTTGTTTTTGGGGTGTGGAAAGTAAACTTATCTTCCAAGCCAATCCCAAAAGGCTAGAACTTCAATGCCTTCATCTCATTCCAGTGTCTGTTTTGAGCTAAAATTACATTTCTCATAGTATAATCCTTAAAAATAGAGTGTTTTAAGTATTGTAATACGGACAATCTCTGTTTTTGGTTAAGGTTGTTTGTTTTAGGATTTAATGAAAAGATTTACTTCTATGTCAAAAACTATTTGGCTGTAGGTGGAAAGGTTATTGTCTCTTACTCTGTGACTCCACGAGAAGATGATGAGAGATTTTTTGAGGATTTGAAAGGTGAAGTTGTTAGTGAGATTTTTTTAGGGGCTGGATTTAGGTTGGTTGAAGAGGTTTGTAGTTATGATAGTTTGAGTAGAGATATTGAGTGGAGGAGTGGGGTTTATAGACTGAAAACAATACACTAAAATAAAAACAATATCAATATGACATATTTTTTATTACTCTTATAATTTTTTACTATAATTATAAAAAATTAAAATATAGGTTTAAAATGGCTAAACAGTTTACATTTGTCGATTTATTTGCAGGTTGTGGTGGATTAAGTGAAGGATTTTTAAAATTAAATTTTAAAGGTTTATGTCATGTTGATTTTGACCGTAATGCGTGTATGACATTAGCAAATAGATTAAAAGATTATAATATCTCTGATGAAGAAGTAAAAAAAACTGTTTTGACAAGAGATTTAACGAAGCATGAGACAGTTGAGGATATTTTAGAATGTGTTAAAGATATAGAGGTTGATTTGCTAATTGGTGGACCTCCTTGTCAAGCTTTTTCTACTGTAGGTAGAGCACAAGATAAAAACTCCATGAAAGATGACCCAAGAAATTATTTATATAAACATTATATTGAAATTTTGGAAAAATTAAATCCAAAAATATTTGTTTTTGAAAATGTAACTGGACTTTTATCTTCAAAACCTGATGGAGAAAAAATTTTCCCATTGATTGTAAAAGAGTTTAAAAAGAGAGGTTATGATGTTTATGACAACCCTAAAGATATAGTGCTTAATTCCGTTCATTATGGTGTTCCTCAAATTCGTAAAAGAGTGATACTTATTGGTATTCGTAAAGATTTAAATATCTCTTCAAAAGAAGTTTATGATTTAATTGAAAAGACACATTATGCACCTACAGATGAAGATAGAGATGGACTAAAAAAATTTAGAACAGTAAAAGATGCAATTAGTGATTTACCTCCTTATATGCCTGGGGAAGGTGAAGAGGAGATTGATTTTACATCAGAATCTAAGAATGAATATATTAAATTAATAAGAAATAAAAGTAATAATAAGTTGTATAATCATACAACAAGAAAGCATAATGTACTAGATAGGGAAAGATATAAAATTTTGAGTCAAAATAAATGGCAATTAAAAGATTTAAATAAAGTTAGACCTGATTTAGTTCACTATAATCCTAAGCATTTTGCTAATCGGTATACAGTACAAGAATTTGATAAGCCAAGTAGGACTGTTGTTGCACATTTATATAAAGATGGAAACTTGTTTATTCACCCTGACCCAAAACAAGAGCGAACTTTTACAGTCAGAGAAGCAGCAAGAGTTCAATCATTTCCTGATGATTTTAAATTTTTAGGAGCAAGAACACATCAATATAAGCAAGTTGGTAATGCAGTACCTCCTTTGATGTCATATCAAATTGCAAAGGCTATAAAAAAAGTTTTAGAGGAAAGAAGATGAGTACGAAAAAACTATATTGGAATACAC
>JALVAD010000471.1 GCA_027011385.1 Saprospiraceae bacterium
CACTCCATCAATATCTATTGGGGTTTTTATAATTTCGTCAATTCCACCAAGCTTAGATTGTAATTCTAATTCCGAAATCTGTTTTTCTAGCTTTTTTCGTTCATCATTTGAATCGGATAGTTTTTGATTTAATTCAAAAATTTTATTTTCTTGGGAAGTGATAAGTGCTTCTACTCCACGCCCAGTAACGGCTTCAATTCTACGCACTCCACTTGCAATTGATGATTCGCTAACAATTTTAAATAAACCAATTTCGGAAGTGTTATTAACGTGTGTTCCTCCGCAAAACTCTGTTGAGAAATCTCCAAATTTTACAACATTAACTTTGTCGCCATACTTATCGCCGAAGAACATTAATGCACCCATCTCTTTTGCATCTTCAAACGGAATATCTCTAAGCCCTGATTGACGTTTTATCCCTTCACGTATCTTTTCATTAACTAATTTCTCAATTTTTTTAATTTCACTGGCTGTAACTTTTTCGAAGTGTGTAAAATCAAAACGGAGTTTCTCGCTATCTACCAACGAACCTGATTGCTTTACATGTTCTCCTAAAATTTTACGAAGTGCTGCGTGCATCAAGTGAGTTGCAGAGTGATTGCGTTTAATATCCATTCTTCGTGATTCATTAATTGACAACTTAACTACTACACCAACTTCAAAATTATTGTTGTCACTATTGTTAACTACATGGATGATTTTGTTGTCAATTTTTGTAACATTAATTATTTCAAAAATTTTATTTTCTATTTCAATGTTTCCAGTATCGCCAACCTGTCCACCAGACTCGACATAGAATGGAGTTTTGTCAAATATTATTAATGTGTTCTCTTCAATATCCTTTATTGCTACAGCTTTTGCATTTGTGGAGTCCTCGATATAACCAGTAAATTCAGTTGGTTTAGAAATATTTCCATCAAAACCTTCCAAAGATTCAACTGTAATACCAACTTCATCCATTTTGCTTTTTGTTGATTTTCTTGCACGTTCTTTTTGTTCATTCATTAATTCTTCAAAACGAGATTCGTCAATAGTTAAACCTTTTTCTTCTGCCATTACATTTGTTAAATCAACTGGAAAACCAAATGTATCATAAAGTTTAAATACATCTTCTCCACTAATTTGTTTATTTCCCTTTGTTGCAATAGATTCAAAAAGTTCAATTCCTCTATCGAGAGTTCTGTTAAAGCTCTCTTCTTCAGCTTTAATAATTTTAATCACGTTTTCTTTATTGGTAACTATTTCGGGAAAAACATTACCCATTGTTTCGGTTAAAATGTCAACTAGCGAAAACAGAAAAGGGTTATTCAGATTTAGTTTTCTTCCGAAACGTGCGGCACGTCTTAGAATTCGGCGTAATACATATCCGCGTCCTTCGTTGCCAGGGGTTGCTCCATCGGCAATAGCAAAGGTTAATGTTCGGATGTGATCGGCAATTACCTGTATAGAAACGCTTTCCTCTTTTGTTGGATTTTCAATGTGAGAAATATTTTTAATTTTTTCAATTATTGAAGTAAAAACATCTGTTTCATAATTTGATTTTTTGTTTTGAAGCACTGCAACAATGCGTTCAAATCCCATTCCTGTATCAACATGTTTTGCAGGTAAATCGTGAAGTGTTCCTTCTTTATCCCTATTATACTGGACAAAAACAAGGTTCCAAATTTCTATGCACTCTTCAACACCAGCATTAACCCATTTGGGATTTTCAAAATCATCGCCAACATTAATATGTATTTCCGAGCAAGGACCACATGGACCAACATCTCCCATTTCCCAAA
>JALVAD010000472.1 GCA_027011385.1 Saprospiraceae bacterium
ATAAAAGATTAAAGTAGTTATTTTTTGATAAAATGACAAGTTGTCCTTATTTCAGTTCTTTTGCTCCGCCGGTCCCGTAAAATTGTCCACTTCCAATTGTAAAATCGTAAAGTGTTGAACTTGTACTATTTAATGATATTACATTTTTACTCATAACTGCCAAGTGGTTTCGATGTTTTATTACAATGTAATAATTTTCTACCGGGGCATTCAGTTCAATTTCTCCGCTTGTGCCGTCATCGGCTACGATTCTTCCATCTTTGTGTAAGAATGCACTTTTGGATGTTATTGCTGTTCCCGTTGCGGTTTCCCTAAGCTGAATCAAAACCCAATCAACAACATCTGCCGGTATTTTACTAACTGTTCTAGCATCTTCGGAATATGGCGATGTTAAAGGGATATCGGAATGTAGTGCCGTATTCATTTGCCCCGTATTTGAATTATAAGCACCTTCTAAAAATATCTTGATTTGTCCGAGTAAATAAGTAGGATGTTGTTCGTCGGCGCCGCAATCAACAATGTTATACACTCTATTTTCGTTATCTATATCTACCTCATTATTATCAGCAATAAAACTCGGATTGCCTGCTGAAATAGCAGTGGAAATTTTAGGAATGTGAAAATCTTCGGGAGCATTAAAAAAATAAGGATTCCCATAACTGGAATGTTCTCCATAACCGGATGAGTTATAAAAATTCTGAAGTCCAACAGTTTCATAGTTTCCGTAAGTTATAATATCCTCACTTCCGGAATCATTATAAACCAAATTATAATCCATAGTTAAGTTATCTTGAGTTCTACTTGAAGACAAAAACACATTATGTGAAGCGATATAGAAGATATTATTTTCAATAGTACAATCTTTTAATTCACTTAATATCAATTCTCCATTATCTTGTAAACCGGTATCGTTATGATAGAATGTATTATTTAATATTTTAGAATTCTTAACAATTCCGGTTGTATTTTCGTCATAACCTCCAATATGCATTCCGCTATAAAAATTTTCATAAAACAGATTATTTCTAAATACTATATTTTTTGTTTCTCCGTTTTCTTCACAACCTATTTCTCCGCCATAACCATTTTGGTAACTAATATTATTTTCAACCGTTACATTTTTTCCACCGTCAACATAAATTCCGGCTGAAGTACTATATGATGAATTACATTCATAAACAGTATTGTTCTTTATAGTTCCGTTCCGTCCGTTATCAAACAACGGGTTTGGACATTCTCCGTAATTTCCGGTAACGTCAATTCCAATGTTTGTGTTATTATGTATTATATTATTCTCAATAGTGAAATTACTAACATTGCCGCCTAAAGTAATATTTTCACTATAACCGGTTCTATTGTTAAAAACTTCATTACCCCTTATTGTAATAGAATATACCGAATCGGGAAATAAATCTCCTAAAATTTGTAATGGCACAACATTAGTATTTGTATTTACCGGATCATTGGGATTTGACGAAAAATTGATATTACTAATTGTATTATTTAATATTTCAATATGATGTGCTCTCCCTTGAACTGTCAAACCACTTGAGTTATTAACAAAATAGTTTGTAAGATTTAGCCCGACAATTCTTAAATACGAATTATCAGTCCATATTATAGATGAAGCATCGGTAAAATTTGAAGCATCTAAAATTACTTCTTCATCGGTATAGTTTCTAATAGTTATAAAGGCATTTTCAGTACCGGAAACATCAATATCAACTCTTTCAAAATAAGTACCGCCGCGAATATTTAAGGTATCACTAGGATGGAGC
>JALVAD010000473.1 GCA_027011385.1 Saprospiraceae bacterium
TTGGTATAATCATCTAGTCCTTCCATAGGTTTAATTTCGTAAGTTACAAAACCATGGCTTGCAGGTTCATTAGAAGTACTATCAGGTAACCATATCTTACTAAACAAAAATTCTATTTTGTGTCCATCTACAATAGTTTGTACAGGGAAACTACTATTCAAAACATGAAAAGTGCTCATGTCTAAATTGGTGTCTAAAGTATCTAAAATTTTAATGTCAATTGCTTCGGCATTTCCTGTATTTTGAAATCGAATTGTATATGTCAAAGTCTCATCACGTAAAGTAAAATTTTCATCTCTAACACCTGTGGGACTTACTAATTTGTCGTTAGGGTCATAAGAGCAACGAATTATCTGAGAGTAAGTAGAATTATCTAAAGGGATTTGTGTTCCAAAAGAATCACGAGTCATTTTGGCATTGAAACTAATTGGATCACCGGTAGAATTCTGATCTGGCATTCTAAAAGATATTTTATACTCTTTGAATTCATAAGGAAATAGAGTATCATAATTCCATTTTAAAGTGTGATTTGTCCTGTCAATATCATCTGGTAGAGGAGTTGCAGAAACATAAGTAGAGCTATTATCATATTGTAATGTAATTTGACCTGATTCTTTAAATGTCCCGGTATTTTTAAACCCTAAAAAAAAGTTAACATTAGTATTACAACGTGTTTGGTTTGAAGATAGGTTTACTAGTCCATCATGTTTATCATAAGTAGGTATTATTCCAAAATTATTATTAAAAACAGAAGGATTTCCTTGGTTAAAAAGTATGTTGTAAGACAAGGAGTCAGTTGTAAGTTTCCAGTTTGGAGGTACTATAAGAGAGCATGTATAAACTACTCCGCTATCACACAAATATAAGTATTGACCTAATTGGTTTGTTATACTTAGATTATCATCTGGTTTGAATAATACTTTACTATCAAAAATACCAGGTTCATTATAGTCTTGCACCTTATTTTGGTTGTAATCATAAAATACAGTCCCAGAAATTCCATAATTATAACAATTTATTTCTTCAGGAGAATTGCAACCGGTGGCATTGTTTCTAATTGATGTATTGCCGTTAGGAATTCTTAAATATTCACAAAGATTTTTAATTGCACAGTTAGATAATTTAGGATTGTAAGAAATGTCTAAATCAGTAAAGTTATGAGGGCTCTTTATTGAATAAGGATCGATATTGTGTAGTCCATATAAACTATTCAATTCTTTATTGTAATTGATATACAAACTATTTCCAATTGATATTAAATTTTCAAGTCCTTTAAAATTTTTCAATAAGTGAATACTATGTATATCTAAAATACCTCCAATTTTTTTTAAGTTTTCCAAACCAGAAAAGGTTTTTATTTTTTTGCAGTTCCAAATTGAAAATCTACCTCCTACAGATTTAAGAGATTCTATCCCTGATAAATTCACTAAATTAGGCAAACTGCTAATTTTAAAGTTCCCTCCAACAGAATCCAGCTTTTCAAATCTAGGCAAATACTTTAACGAGTCATTTTCATAAATTGAAATATATCCTCCTATATATTGAAGTTCCTTAAACGCAGGTACATTTTCGAGTACATGATTGTTATCAAATTGCAAACTTTTTCCAATATATTTTAATTTTTTAAATCCAGCTAAAGTTTTTAAGGCACTATTTATCCTAAATTCTATTTTTCCTTTTATGGAATCTAATTGATTTAATTCAGAGAAAACAACAATGGAATTATTCTTAAAAAAAATAAAATCACCATTAATACTTTTTATATTCTTTAAAGC
>JALVAD010000474.1 GCA_027011385.1 Saprospiraceae bacterium
GTATAAATATAAACAATATGATAAAAAAGTAATAAATTTACGATTAAAAATAGATATTAATGGATATCTATATGTTTAAAGAACTAAAATATGACTTATGAAAAATAGATTGTTTTTACCGGTGTTATTTATATTGAATGGGGTTTTTCTATCTGCTCAGCTTTGTGTGCCTGACACAAATTATGCTCATAAAGAGGGAAATATATATCCTGAAGCCTACCACGCTAGACTGAATCCTGATGGAGGTGTATTAGATTCAGCTTGTATAAATACTGATTATTCATTTGTGTTTACTGCTGTAGTACCAGACTCTTTGCCAACAGCATTTGGCGTGTTTAAATTGGATTCTTTGATTGTGGAGAAGGACGGTGTGCTGGATATCCCAACAGGTTTTAAGTATAAATGCAATCCGCCAAATTGTAAGTTTGATCAAGGAACATTGGGCTGTCTGGAAATCTTTGGTAAAGCGGATGCTACAAATGAAACCAAAGTTTATGATTTGAAATTAAAAGTGAAAATATCAGTTGAAGACGGATTTATTGTCGTTCACGATACATTACCGGCATATTTATCTGATTCTGCACATTATTTCTTGCCTTTGTTCCCTGAGGGTTCACCGAATTGTCAACCGGATGCCGTAGATGAGTTTTTTAATAAATTCAGTGTTTTTGTTGCACCAAATCCTGTAAAAGACAGAATAAGTTTTGATGTGAGTTTACCACAAGACGCTAAAATTTTTTATTCGTTGAAAAATATTCAGGGACAAATATTGTTTAAACAAGAAAAATGGATATCTAAAAGCAGTGTTATTAGTATTGAGGATATTTCTAGATTTAATAAAGGTATTTACTTTTTAGAAACCAAGTATAAAAATAGAGTAATCACTCGAAAGATTACGATTTTGTAAATTGAATTTGAATTATAAACAGATGAAATCGATCGATTAAAAAAATCAATAAAATGGTTGTTTGTTTTAATCATTAAGGGTTTCATGTTACCATTAAAAAAACAATTAGATGAAACGAATATTATTAATGCTTTTTGCTGCTTTTTTTGCAGCAAATATGTCGTATGCTCAGGACAAGATTAAGGCAAAACTCACTTTGGAAGATGCCATTCTAAAAAGATTTGCAGATTTTTATCCTGACTATATCTCCGGATTGCAATGGAAAGGAGATTCTAAAACAATTGTAAAGAAATCCGATGATCTGAAGCATTTATTAATGTCAGATGTTGAAAGTGAAAAATGGGATACATTATTGAAAGTGTCGAAACTTAATGAGAATTTGGATTTGGAATTGAAAACCTTGCCTGGATTTAGTTGGAAAGATAATAATACAGTTAGATTCAAAAATGGGAATGATTATTATGAATATAATATTAGCGATGGTAAAGGGGCAAAATTAACCAGAATGCCTTTGGAAGGACAAAATACGGATTTGTGTAAGAAAACAGGAAACATAGCCTTTACTAGAGACAATAATTTGTATTTGAAAAAGAATAATGGCGACTGTATTTCGGTCACAGATTTTAAAGATGAAAATATCGTCGCAGGGCAATCTATCGCTAGAAATGAATTTGGGATAGTGAAAGGAACTTTTTGGTCTCCCAAAGGCAAATACTTGGCTTTTTATCAAAAAGATGAATCTGATGTTACAGAATATCCTTTGGTAGATATTACGACTAGGGTGGCAACCCTCAAATCTATTAAATATCCTATGGCTGGAATGAAAAGTGAATATCCTTCCGTTGGCGTTTATGATGTAGAAACAGGTAAAACTATTTATCTCAATACTTCCGAAGGCGAGAAAGACCACTATTTAACCAATTTAGCTTGGGGACCAAATGAAAAATATATCTATTTGGCAGAATTGAATAGGGAGCAAAATCATATGAGGCTGAATAAATACGATGTTGAAACCGGTGAAAAAGTAAAAACTCTTTTTGAAGAACAGCATCCAAAATATGTCGAACCTGAACATCCGGTTTGGTTTATTCCCGGTAGTGATGATGAATTTTTATGGTATAGCAGAAGAGATGGCTTTAATCATTTGTATAGGTACAATACCGATGGAAAATTATTGAATCAAGTGACAAAAGGAGATTTTCCTGTTCACAGCATATTGGGAATAGACAAATCAGCTAAGTATTTATATGTCGTCGGAGCAGATGAAACAGGATTGAATGAGTATTTGTACAAGACCAAAATAAATAATAGTTCCACCAAAAGGATAACAAAACAAGAGGGCGTTCATCGATATAGAATGGGAGATAAAGGAGGCTATTTTATAGATATTTATTCTGACTTGCACACACCTAGAGTTACTCAAATAATCAATAATAAGGGAGAAGTGGTAAGAAAGATGTTGGTTTCTGAAGATCCACTGGTCGATGTTGCTATTGGCACGACTGAATTAGTTGATATAAAGGCTGCCGATGACAAGACGACTTTGCACGCAAGAGTGATAAAGCCATATGATTTTGATGCTTCAAAAAAATATAAGGTTTTTGTATATCTATACGGTGGGCCTCACGCACAGATGATTCGTAATGCTTGGATGGCTTATGCTCCATTGTGGATGCACTATATGGCAAATAAAGGTTATATTATTTTTACTGTTGATAATAGAGGTTCTGCTAATCGCGGTTTTGAATTTGAGAATGTGATACACAGAAATCTTGGGTTAAATGAAATGGCAGATCAGATGAAAGGGGTTGAATATTTAGCTAGTCTGCCCTATGTTGATACTAGTAAAATGGCTATTCACGGATGGAGTTTTGGAGGATTTATGACAACTACAATGATGCTTCGCCAACCGGGAGTGTTTAAAGTTGGGGTAGCAGGTGGTCCTGTAATTAATTGGAAGTATTATGAAGTGATGTATGGTGAGAGGTATATGGATATGCCTAAAGAGAATCCTGAAGGATACAAACTAAATAATCTATTGAATTATGCAGATAAGCTTCAAGGCGATTTAATGTTGGTGATAGGCTCTGTTGACCCGACTGTTGTGCCCCAGCATTCGATGACAATGTTGAGGAAATTTGTTGAAGCAGGCAAACAAGTGGACTATTTTACTTATCCGATGCATCCACACAATGTCAGAGGACGCGATCGAGTTCATTTGATGAGAAAGGTATTGGACTATATTGATGAGAAATTGAGTTTGTTAAAATAAGTCTATACAAAATAATTATTCTATGAAAAAAGCATTGTTGTTCATTGGACTTATTGTGTTTTTCGCAGAGTCTTGCAAAAATTCTATCGTCAAAAGTGATAGTAAAGAATCAAGGTCATTAATCGAACATTTTAGACCGGATACTGACCAAATAATCAATTATATTGCATTCGGGTCGTGTAGTAATCAGAGATTGGATCAAAAATATTGGGATATAATTGCCAAAAAACAACCTGATTTATGGATTTGGATGGGAGATGCCATTTATTCCGATACAGAAAATATGAAGGAGCATCAAGAGGAATTTGATATGATGAAGAAGAATAAGTATTATCAAAATTTTATAGGACAAATACCTGTGATAGGTACTTGGGATGACCACGATTATGGAGTGAATGATGGAAATCGGACTTATCCTAAAAAAGTAGAGAGCAAAAAGCAGTTTTTAGATTTTCTGGATATACCAAAAGAAGCAGTGGTTAGAAAGCATAATGGTGTATACGATACTTATGAATATGGTAAAGGGCATAGAAAAGTAAAAATCTTTTTATTGGACAACCGAACTTTCAAAGATCCTTTGGTTGAAGACCCAAAACCAAATAACAGGTATATAGAAAATATAGATGGAAATGTTTTGGGAGAAGAGCAATGGAAATGGTTAGAGAATGAAATAAAAAATAGCGATGCAACCATTAATATATTCGTAAGTGGTCTCCAGATAATAGCCGATGATCATCAATATGAAAAATGGGGCAATTTCCCTAATGAAAGGCTTAGATTCTTAAGATTATTGGAGAAGTATAAGATAAAAAATCCTTTGATATTGAGCGGCGATAGACATTTTGCAGAATTATCCGAATATACTTATGAAGATTTTAGTGCAAATGTGACGGAAGTTACATCAAGCGGTCTTACTCATTCATATGAAGGAGTTGATGAACGAAACGCATACCGTTTAGGTACTGTTTATGATGGGAAGAATTTTGGAATGGTGGAAATAACTTGGGGAGGCTCAAAAGTGTTGATGAAAGTAAAAATATACGATATTACAGGTAAAAATATCATCGAACACGGCATAATTGGGGATTATTAGATAAATATGTATGGCATTTCTATATTCAACTCCATTCGGAGTTGTACCCTAGGTGTTCAGAAACCGCGGGTTTCACCCACGGCTATTCACATTTATCCCCTGTCGGGGAAAATTTTAATTTTCACGTCATAACATTTGAATAATACCAAACGTTAGCTAAAGCATCAATCTATGGGTTAAAAGGGAAACCAATCGATTAATCGCCTTCAACGGGTGCATTTCATTTTTTCGCGTTGCGGGTTGATTCTCCTTTAGGAGTCAGAGGCAAAGCAATGGGTAAAGCGAAAAAATGAAATACGCCTCCTTCAACTCCCCTTCTCCTTTTTCGGGTAATTTAAATAATATGGCAGACTCATCAAAAGGAGAAGGGGCAGGGGGATGAGGTTACCTCTTCACTACTTTAATAGAAGAAGTACTTTTAGACGAAGATAATTTCAAAATATAAATCCCGTTATTCAAATAATTCAAATCCAGTTCTGAACCGGTGAATTCACCCAGATTTTGGATTATCTTACCGGATAAATCAAAGACAGTAATTTTATCTATAGGCAAATTACCTTGATTTTTAATAAAAAGACGACCGGTTGTTGGATTTGGATATACAATAAGTTTGTCTTCAGAGAATAGATTTACTCCGGATGGAGCACTATATCCTTGTAATTGAAATTTGATATCTCCTCCATTGCTATTTATATAAAATTCTTTTTCGGTAGTAGAGTAAGCATTTGGCTTAAAAAATATCTGAAATGTATAATCATCAAATCCTGTCAATATTTTATCTATGTTAAAGTTAGTACGAAAATCAGTAGATGTTAAATCAGTAAATGAGTTGAATCTTAATGTGTCATTACCGAAATTTGTGATGGTGATATTAATCGTGTCTTCCGTATTTAAGGCAGTATTTCCAAAATCAAGAACAGAATCTTGTGTTACTTTCATCAAAACCGGCTTAAATAAATCGGTAGTAGGATAAGAATGGCTTTTCCACGCTGATATACCCCCTCTTAGATCGTAAACTTCCTTGAACTTTAATTCTTTCATTTTTTTAAAAGCCCTTCCACTTCTCGACCCAGAATGACAATGAATGAGATATTTTTTTGTTTTAATCAAAGTATCCAAAGTTTCAGCGAAATCGGAATTGTAGTAATTGAGATTTACTGCATTTTCCAAATGCTCCGGTATGTATTCATTGGGAGTTCTAACATCCAAAATGATAAAGTCAGGATTATTGATATTGGCTTTTACCATAGAATACGCACTGTCAGCTGATATCTGCGCATAGATATTCTGAGCCTTGAGATTTAGAGTGCTGAATACGAAAAATATTGCTAAAAATAGAGATGCTCTTTTCATTTTATTATTAATTTTGGTAGTGGATATTATTTTTATTTACAAAACTATAAATTCAAAGCAGTAAAATGTCAAATTCTGCAATTTATTTATACTATTTGTCAATAAATAGACAGGCAAAGCCCTTTTCTTTGCATATTTATCCCCTGCGATACGAGGGCTGATTGAACGGTTTTAATATTATGTGATTGAACTTATATCTTGTCTAAAATACTATTTAGTGTCTTGCTTGGTCTCATCGCAGATGAAGCTTTATCAAAGTCCGGTTTGTAGTAGCCACCTATGTCTTGCGGTTTCCCCTCAATAGCCAATAATTCCTTGATTATATTCTCTTCATTGTCCTTTAATTCTTTTGCAACAGTTTTAAATTCATTTGCCAAATCGGTATCATCTGTTTGTTCAGCAAGGGCATTAGTCCAATACTGTGCGATATAATAATGACTGGCCTTTGTGTCGGGTTCACAGCAAACTCTCGAAGGAGACCTGTTTTCGGATAAATACAAATCATTTGCCACATCCAATGTAGCTGAAAGTATATCTATTTTCTTGTCATCAGTTTTTTGTGCTATAAATCTGAGTGATTCAGCGAGAGCCAAAAACTCACCAAGTGAATCCCATCTCAGATGCCCTTCTTTTAAAAACTGCTGTACATGCTTAGGTGCAGATCCTCCGGCTCCTGTCTCAAATAACCCTCCGCCTGCGATTAAAGGTACTATTGAAAGCATTCTGGCTGATGTGCCAAGTTCTAAAATCGGGAACAGGTCGGTAAGATAATCTCTCAATACATTCCCTGTGACACTTATGGTATCTTTGCCTTCTCTTACTCTTTTGAGAGTATATTTCATAGCTTCAACAGGGGATAAAATCTGTATTTCAAGCCCGGAAGTATCGTGATCCTTAATATATTCATTGACTT
>JALVAD010000475.1 GCA_027011385.1 Saprospiraceae bacterium
ATATTAAGGTATAGTTAAAGGGTCAATCAAATACTTCAGAATTGATAAATCAACGTTAAAATTGAGCATAATGTGTTTTAGAATAACTAAATTTAAAATTATGAAATATTTGCTTTTTATTGCAGTTTTTGTTTTTGGTATGTCTTCTTGTGAAAAATATCAAGAGTGCACCATTCCAATTGTAGGTGTGTATGAGACGCATATAGTAGGTGTATCTGGACCATTTAATTTGGTTATTTCTTTAGAAAATGATGACAATATTCAAATTGATGCTCCTTGGTTGGAAGATATATGGATGGTTGTAGATGCGGATACAGACGGTTGTATTGACCCCAATGACGGTGAGAGTGATATTTTGCATATCGATATCCCAACTCAAGACTTTGAAGGAGGAAGAGAAATATATGGTAGGGGTTTTTACTCTGATTATTCTCTACAAATCGATTATACCATTGTTGATGGAAATGATAAATATCATTACAAAATGGTAGGGAGTAAAAAATGATGTTAATTACTCATATCGTAGTGATTCAATTGGATCCAATTTTGCAGCTTTCATAGCGGGATAAACCCCGGATAACAATCCTACGAAAGTATTTATAATGATAGCTAGACCAATCCATGCCCAAGGCATTCTGAATTGACCATCTATGGCATGTGCCAAAACAATACCAATAATAACCCCAAAAATTATCCCAAGAAGACCACCTATTTGGCTAATTATCACCGATTCAGTCATAAATTGAGTCAAGATATGTCTATTGGTTGCTCCTATAGATTTTCTGATACCTATTTCTCTTGTTCGCTCTGATACCATTACAAGCATTATATTCATCAGTCCTATAGCTGCACCCAATAAAGTAATCAGTGCAATTGCGATGGTTGCAAATCTGATTTGGAAAGTAGCATCTTTAATCATTTTGAGTATATTATCGCTTTTCTTTATTTCAAAATCATTTTCATCTTTAATCTTAAGTTTCCTAATATTTCGGAAGATTCCCGTTGCTTTGGATATCGCTTCATCCATATGAAGCGAGTTGTCAAGACCGATATTGATGCCATAATCTTTTTTCTTATAGTGATAATATCTTTTACCGTTTAGCAGAGGGATAAGAATACTTTGGTCGCTATTTGAGTTTTTATTACTACCTTTTTCTTTCAATATTCCAATAACTTTGTATTTATATCCATTGATATCGACTATTTTCCCTAGGATTTTATCTTTTTTTACTTTAAAAATCTTTTTTGCAATTCCGTTTCCCAGTATAACTTTATGCATACCATCAAGTAATTCTGAATTGCTAAAAAATCTTCCTGTACCGATTTCAAGACCGGCTATATCCATATAATTTTCGTCTATGCCAATTACCACTTTGTTGGGATTGGTCTTTTTATCTTTGTATTTCACGGTAGCATCAAATAGATAGCGAGTAAAAACGGAGGTTTTTGCTCCGGGGAAAAAATATTTTTCCTTAAATTGATCTGCCTGTCTAAAATTTATTACTTCTCCAACTCTTTTTCTCCTGCCATGTCTATTTGATTTCAATGATGCGTATGCAGGTGTTATTTTGAATGAATTAGCACCAATGCTGCTGAAATTATCATTTATGGAATACAACATAGTGTCAATAGCCGTTAGAATACCAACTAAAGCAGTGATGCCAACCATTATTATCATAATAGTAAGAAGAGATCTCAACAAGTTTGATCTAATGGAACGAATCGCTATTTTTATATTCTCCAAAAACATACTGTAAAAGTATATCTATAATTCAAATTAGCATTATTTTATAGAGAGACATACAGAATTAATAGATAAACGAGTTGTTTTAAGGCGTATTTTATTTTTTCGCATTGCGGGTTGATTCTCCTTTAGGAGTTAGAGGCAAAGAGTTGGTATAGCGAAAAAATGAAATGCCCCCTTGTTTATTGGAGTGTATTTAGAGATTATTCTATTTTTATATTGTATTTATACAAAAGACCCGGGGTTCCTGAGAGGCTGAATTTTGCTTTTTTAATATTGTTTTGTTCAGGATCAATAGCATAATTGTGGGAGTTTCTAAAATCCGCTTTTGATATAATAGTATTTTCAAAAACGGCTTTATTCAAATCACAATTATTGAAAACGGAATTTGTCAAATCAGCTTCTATAAAATCCACTTCATTGAGATTGCAGTTTGTGAAAACAGTTTCCTTTATTTTCAGTTGATAAAAAGATGCAAGACTCAAATTGCATTCAGTAAATTCAAAAGACAATAAAAATTTGTTACAATTACTAAAGTCCAACCCTAGAAGATTACAATTGATAAATCTAGCCTTATTGAAGCTTGTATTATTGGGTTTTGCCAAGCTAAAATCACAATCGACAAATTCGCATTCTACAAAAGAACAATTAGGGAGTGTAGTATTTGAAAAATTACAATTAGTAAAATTGCAGTTTTCAAATTCCTTTTGAGTTAAATCCGAATTTCTGAAATCTTCATTTTCAAAGGACTCATTTTCGAAATAATCTGCTGTCATAAACTTGAATTTATCGGTGATTAACTTGAGCAATTCACGCAATAAGGACTTTGAGGAACAAGGAGTAGCCTTCGAATAGGAATCTTTTTATTACATTTTTTGCATATACCAAAATCATCTTTATCAATATTTGCACTCATGTACTCCAAACCTGAAAGCTCTTTTTGGGCTTCCCTCAATCCGGCTTCTGCCACACTTTTATTATTGATAGCATCCATTCTTGAAATTCTTCCTATCGCATTGTCGGGGGAAATAGGTTTTGTAAGTTCTTTATAACTATCAATTTTACGCTTAAGCCTATTGATTTTTTTATTAATCAATTCAAGTACTTCTGTTTTATTTAACTCATTCATATTATAAGTCATTCGTTTTCATCATTCAAATATACTAAAAGAATAAATAGTGTCTGCAAAAAAAGTATATTAAATTTGAAATTATTTCTTTTTGCCTCACCGTCCTCTAACTCCCGGTTTCGTAACAGAGTGGAGAAACAGGGAGAACCGCAACCCGCATTTACCTTTACGATAAGTCGTAGGATGCTACCTCCCCCTATCATTTTTTGTAACAAAGTGGAGAAAAATTATAAGGGGGAGAGCAGAGCTTTTGCAGTTTACCCCGTGAAATCAACGAAGTATTTCACTGGGGGATGGATGAGGGGGTAGTTGTGCTTAGAATCAAAAAAAATAAACTTTAATGCAAAAAAATGAAATGCAACTTCTTGGGTAAATGGTAAAATTTTCATATATTTGTTTCATGAATACCTAGTTTGACATAATAAATAAAAGTATATGAAATTTATACAAATAATTGGTTTAGTTGTTTGCTTCCATTATTTTGCTAATGCACAGAATGCAGAATGGATTAGAGTAATAGAAAACGATAAGAATAACTGGATTACAAGCTCAACGAGCAACAACCGTAACAAACTTCTTTTTGGAGGAACGTTTTCTGGTAGTTTGACCTTCGATACAACTGTTCTTATTTCATCTGGTAGTTCCGATGGCTATGTAAGTATAATTAATAAAAATGGAGATTTCATACGAACAATATCTTGGGGTGGAACGCAATTTGACAATACAAATGCAATCGAAATTGTTGACGATGCAATCTTTATGATTGGAAATACGAGTAGCTCATCATACGAACTGCTTGGCAATTCATATCAGAATCAAAATGCTGGTAATGAAATTTTCTTGGCTAGAATAGACACTAGTTTAAATGAGGTTATTTGGATCGAAAGTGCCTTTTCTCAAGGCTCGTTAAACTTTAATACAAGCATGAGCGCTGATGATCAATTTATCAATATATCAGGATTTTATGGCGCTTTTCAAACCTTGACTTATAACTTAGATGGTGAAATGCTTTGGATTAAAGAATTCCCAACATCAAATAGTATTCATTCGAAAATTCATCGGGGAAATGTATTCGTAGTAATTGATTCATTCGATGTTAAAAATAATAACGGAATTCCGATAGGTGGTGTTTACAAACATAAGTTGATTAAGTATAATATGCTAGGAGAATTTCAAAAACAAGTTGACGCTTTTAAATTTGTATCTCCACAAATAGGCAATGGGGGAGGAATATACAAGATTGAAGTAGATAAAAACGACAATGTCTATTTAATTGGCACATTTAATGAGCCAATCCAATTTAAAGGAGACACAATTGATCCCTTAGGAGAGGAAAAAGGATTTATTGCAAAATTCGACAATTCGCTTAGACCATTATGGTTGAAAGCTGTGGATAATAATAAGTATCAAATATCTTTTCATAAAGACAATTATTGGATTACTTGGAAAGAATACAATGTAGTAGATAGCTCATTTTATTTTCATTTGGAAAAATATGATTTAAATGATATTTTAAAAGCGTCTTACCAATTTACTTCAATAGTTGGAAATTTGGAGTTTATAGAGAACGACATATATTTAGTTGGATATTTAGATGGTCAAATTAAAATTCATAATCGGACTTATACGAATGAAGGATTTCCAGATTTTTTAATAATTAAACTTGAGGATTCAATTACAACTACAATCGAAACTAATTCAGTTAATGAAAATAGTTTAAAAATTTATCCAAATCCGGCTTCAGATGAAATTTCGATTGAAAGTATTCATCCCATTCATCGAATACAATTATTTGATAGTCTTGGAAAGCTTGTGCTTCAAGTTGATAATCTGAATTTGAAAGATTATAAACTAAACTTAAACAAGTTATCAGCTGGTCAATATTATCTTCTTGTAAATAACCAAGATGGATTTAAATTAAATGTTTCGAGATAATAAAGAATAAATTTACATTTTGACCCGAAAGGGTGTGTTTTAGAAAAAGATAAGCTCCTATTTTTGCAAATATTAAATAACATAAAATATTTGCTAGTATGAAATACTTAATTATTATTCTATTTACATTTCTATTTTCATTTCAACTGTTTGGACAAAATGACGTAAGTGTCGAAGCACAAGATCCCAGAGTCATTGCTAAGATATCAAATAGCCATGGTGGGTTTTATTTACAGAAAGGCTCGAAAGTTGAAGGTGGACTTATATACACTCAATCTGATAGTACTATACGATTGAGTGCAGGAGAAAATCCTGATGCAGTACTTGGCTTATCCACAAAAACCAAAGGTAGTCATGCAGGACATATCGGATTGGGAATCTCTCCCGGTCAACATTATTTTACGATAAGCCACGATTCAAAAAAAGTTGCCGGAGTGGTCAATCATCCTGATAATTCTGCTCACCTTGCCTTAATAGAAGAATCTGAAGGAGATTTTGCGAGGCTGTGGTTTTTAAACAAACATAATAATGATAGATGGGCTCTTGTCGGGAGAACCGGATTAAATAATGATATGTCATTTGCTTATAATGGTACTAATAGGCTTAGAATGAATAGTGATGGAAGCCTTACCTTGAATGATGCGATAACTTTCCCTAATAGTGATGGTACTGCAGGACAATCTCTTGTTACCGATGGAAGTGGAATACTTTCTTGGTCTAGTGTATCAGCAAATATGGAAGATATCGATAATGACACAAAGATAACAGTCGAGGAAACTCCCGATGATGATAATATAAACTTCTATTGTGAGAATAATCTTATGATCAATATGAAAAAAGATACCATGTATGTTCCTAAAGGTGTTCTTATTGGTTATGGAACGCATGATCCTCAGGATCCGGTACATATTGTAGCTGAAGATGCAGATGAATTTGCTGGATTATATTTGGAAGGAGGTACTGGAACCAAACACGTCCATTGTGTCTTGGATAATAGAGCAGCAAATGGGAAAAGATACTCTCTTGTATCTGTAGGTGACAACTCAGATATTCCAAGTGAATCATTTGCAATAAGAGATTTGACGGGAAGTGGGACAGAAAGATTAGTGATTGATAAAGATGGAAATATTGGTATTGGTGTCAATGTACCAACTGATAAACTACATGTGAATGGTTCCTCAAAAATAGATGGCAATATGACAGTCATAGATAGCTTGGCAATTGGTATAAGTACAGCTACCAGAAGGTTTCATGTTCAAGGTTCTTCATTGCTGGATGGTGCATTGTCTGTCACAGACAGTCTAGTCGTAGGATTAGGTCAAGGTGCTAAGTTGTATATTGGAAATGAATTTATTACAGATGGTGGAGCAAATATTATAAGGGCTAAATCAAATTTCACCCCATATAGTACAGCTAATTATAACTTAGGTGGTAGTAGTTTTAGATGGAAGAACATATTTTTATCTGGAAAGATCAAATTGGGAGGAAGTGAATTGTATGAAACAAATAATGCATTAGCTACCAATACCCATTTTTCTCCAGATGAGGATGATATGTACAATCTTGGATTTGCAAGTAAAAGATGGTCTCAAATATTCGCCGCCATTGGAGTTATCAATACCTCGGATAAAAGGGCAAAGAAAAATATAAATGATCTCGAGTACGGTATAGAAACGATTATGCAATTGCGTCCGGTTGACTTCGAATGGAAAAATAAACAGAATAAATCTAAAACAATCGGATTGATAGCTCAAGAATTGTTGGAAGTAATCCCGGAAGTTGTTGTTGTTCCAGATAATGAAAAAGACCTATTAGGAGTAAAATATTCTGATCTAATACCCGTTTTGATCAAAGCGATTCAAGAGCAGCAAGAACAGATAAAATCATTGCAAGCTACCAATACTAATATGAAAATAAATGCTAAAAATTACGATAGATTAGAAAAAGAAATGGCTGATTTAAAGGGTTATATGAAACAAATATTGGGACAGAATAGCAATTAGTGCACAACGCAAGAAATAAAGATGAACAGATTTGACAAATTAGCAGAAGAATGGGATTTAGAGCCTCGAAGAGTTTTAATGGCAAAGAATACTTTCAATGAGATTCAGAAAAAAGTTTCATTATTAGAAGAAATGGAAGTTCATGATATTGGTACCGGTACTGGTCTGTTGCTATTAAATTTTGTTGATAAAGTACGACATATTACAGGAACTGACAATTCAAAAGAAATGTTGGATATACTTGCCAACAAACTCAAACAAAGCAATATAAAAAATACAAGTTTAAAACTATTTGATGCTGACATAGACAATCTGCCTATAAACAGTTATGATTTGACCGTTTCAAATATGACTTTTCATCATATTCAAAAACCGGCTGACCTTATAAAACGGATTTATTCAAGTTTGAGATCCGGAGGAAAAATTTGCATCGCAGACTTAGAAACTGAAAATGGCACTTTTCATAGTAAACAAAACCTTAAGGGAGTATATCATTTTGGATTTGACAAAAACGAATTTTTAAGCTGGCTAGAAGAAGCAAATTTTATAAACACAACAATTGAAACTATATTTAAAATTGATAAAGAAGGAAGAAAATTTCCTGTGTTTTTAGCATATGGCGAGAAAACATAAGTAAATAATGAAAATGATATTTTCTTAGGAGAACAGAGAGTGCCTGAATGGTCATGATAAAAAAGGATAAATTACCTAAAAAAAGTCTAAATAAAACATAGATTCAAATGTGAGAAAGTAATTTGAATAGGGATTAAAAATCAGGATAAAAATCAATGAAATATTGATTAAACAGTTGCATTTTTATAATATATTGGAAAAATAATCTATTTTTACGTGCTGTACTGCAAAAATTTCATGTCTTTTGTAGTGCTAATTTATGTATTATTTGTTAACTAAATCTCTTTTATGAAGCGATTACTAACTTCTTTAGCCATTTTATTTGTTCCATATTTATCATTTGCTACAGGAATAGACGAAAAAATAGAAAATGGGTTTAAGCCTTTCTCTGACGCGGTGTTTAATTTTGTTTTTACATCTATAAATATTGCAGGGATGGATGTTCCCATAGTATTAATTGTACTCTTACTTGGTGCTTTATTCTTTACTCTTTATTTCAATTTTGCTAATATCAGATATCTGGGTGTTGCAATCAATGCAGCAAAAGGAAAGTATGATGAAATGGATCATCACGTTGCAGATACACTTTACGGTGATCCAACTCCAAATGATGATGGAGATGTATTCGAGACTCCAATGAAAGAAGGAGTAGTTGGAGAGGTTACGCATTTTCAGGCTTTGACTGCTGCATTATCAGCAACAGTAGGATTAGGTAATATTGCCGGGGTAGCAGTAGCGATTGCCTTAGGAGGCCCAGGAGCAACTGTTTGGATGATATTAGCCGGATTTTTAGGAATGTCAACAAAATTGGTGGAAGCTACTCTTGGAGTAAAATACAGGGAAGTAGATGATAATGGAAAGGTTTATGGTGGTCCGATGTATTATTTAAGCAAAGGATTCAAAGAAAAAAATCTCAGTTTAATCGGTAAAATATTGGCTGCATTATTTGCGATTATGGTTATAGGAGGATCATTTGGAGGAGGAAATATGTTTCAAGCAAATCAAGCAGCAGCTCAATTCAAATTGCTTTTTGGTATTGATTCCGGTTTTGTATTCGGTGTATTTATGGCTTTTTTAGTAGGTATAGTAATTATTGGTGGTATTAAAAGAATCGGTAAGGTCACAGAGAAAATAGTACCTTTCATGGGGATTATGTATGTAGGAGCAGCTCTTATTATTTTGGGATTAAACTATCAACATATTCCTGAAGCATTTAAAATAATCTTTAGGGGAGCATTTTCTCCTGATGCCGCATTGGGTGGTATAATCGGTGTAATTATAGTAGGATTTCAGCGAGCAGCTTTTTCCAATGAAGCCGGAGTTGGTTCTGCTTCAATTGCACATTCAGCGGTAAAAACAAGGTTTCCTGCTAGTGAAGGTATTGTTGCATCGATAGGACCATTTGTAGATACCGTGATTATATGTACGATGACAGCATTGGTGATTATCATTACAAATATAGATGCCAATCTTTTTGATTATGCCAATTTGGATAGCGCAAATAACGTAATAATGAATAATGGACAACATTTGGGTGGTGTTGATTTGACATCAGTAGCCTTTGATTCTGCAATTCCACATTTCTCAATTTTATTGACTATTGCGGTAATTTTATTTGCATTTTCTACTATGTTATCTTGGTCATATTACGGTCTTCAAGGATGGAAATACTTATTTGGAAAAGGAACTAAAACTGATCTCACATATAAAGTTCTATTTTTATTCTTTGTAATAGTTGGTGCATCATCAAGTCTTGATTCAGTAATCAATTTTTCAGATGCTATGATTTTTGCAATGGTTTTTCCAAATATGATTGGACTTATATTCTTTGCTCCAACTGTAAAAAAGGAAATAAAAATTTACTTGAGTTCTATTAAGAATTTTTATCATCAAAAATCATTACAATAATTTTATTTGCTTGTGATTGAGGTTTATTTATCATTGGGGAGTAATATCGGAGATAGTTACCTGAATATTAAAACAGCTATTGAAAAAATAAATAAAAGTGATGGCATTGAAGTCATGGTAATATCAGCTTTTTACACCACAGAGCCTTGGGGAAAAACCGACCAAAATGATTTTTTGAATTGTGTGGTTAAGATTGAAACCGATTATTCACCTTGGTACTTATTGAGATTATTTCAGGAAATAGAAAAGGAATTGGGAAAGGATATAAAGATTAGATGGGGAGAAAGAACCATCGATATAGACATAATTCTATACGGCCAAAAGATCATATATGAAAAAAAATTAATAATTCCTCACCCAAGATATCATAAACGTAATTTTGTTTTAATACCTTTGTGTGATATTTCTGATAAGATTTTGGATCCATACAGAAAAGCATTGTCAGGCGAACTATTGCAAGTTGTTAAAGATAAAAACAAAGTAAAACTTTTTAATGAAAATTGATTTTCCATATAGGTATATAGCTGTAGAAGGCAATATCGGAGCAGGTAAGACCTCTTTTACCAAGATGATAAGAGATGAATACAATTGCCGTTTGATATTGGAAGAATTTGCAGATAATCCGTTTTTACCGCTATTTTACGAAAATCCCAAAAGATATGCTTTTACAGTCGAATTGTTTTTTATGACTGAAAGATATAAGCAAATGGAAGATAGTCTTGTGGCTCAACAAAGCTTGTTTAGTGATTTTACTATTTCCGATTATGTATTTATCAAAACCTTGATTTTTGCCAGAAAGAACCTGAATGAAAAGGAATTCCGGCTTTTTCAACAATTGTTCACCACACTTCAACAAAATTTCCCTAATCCTGATTTACTGGTTTACCTACACCGCAATGTCGATATCTTACTAAAGAATATCAGTAAAAGAGGAAGAGATTATGAGCAAAATATCGAGAGAGAATACCTCTACAATATCCAAGATTCATATTTTGAATATTTTAGAAATATAGTTTCATTTCCCGTTCTGATTATAGATCTCGGAGATATTGACTTCATAGCTGAAAAACAATATTACGATATACTCAAATCGGTAATTGCAAAGGAATATACACCGGGAGTACACAGGGTTAGTTTAAGTGTGTAGGAACGTCCTCAGTGAAATTTGTTATGGCTGTTACGAAACTACAATCTGTGGCAACATTTCCATAAAAGTATAAATTCATTTCCCGCTAAGATGCGCTAATGTTACGCAGAGGTACACAGAGGAAACCTACTTATTTTACCCTTAGCTATGCTTGAACTTAGCGAAATCGTGGAGTCCTCAGCGAAAAAATATGTCTATTGCTTTACAATTTTTTTACTTACAATTTTTTTGCCATTATTGATATTTAAAAAATATATGCCTTTTGATAATCCGGACAAATCAATATGCAATATCTTTTGCGAAATAAGTTGTTGTTTGGTATTAAAAACTCTTTCTCCTTTGATATTAAAAACATTGATAACGACTTGTGGATTATCATCCAGTTTGGATTCAATTTTCACTATATCTTTGACTAAAGTCGGATAAACCTTTATTTTTGAATTAAAATTAGTCGCCAATTCTTTGGTAGAAACTTTTGTGTCAAAATACAACAGCAATTTTTCAAAGAATGTTTTTAGTTGTTGCCTGTTCTTAACAGTTTCCAATGCAAAACCTAGATTAACAACAGCTGCATTAGATGAGCCACCTCCGATTTTACCCTTATAAGCGATACCTGCAACAGATCCTTCATTGTATTTGAGTATGGATTTAGCACCACCTAAACCCGCAAGTACATCCGGATAATCTTCTTCATATCTTACGCTAAAATTCAAATTCACTCCTCCGAAATCAGTAGAGCTGATTCCTTTGGCAGGAGATCTGCCTTTTGCACCATCAGAAACATATTCTGCTTTGAGATAATCGTGATAAAATGCTTTATCGGTTACACTTCCTTTGTGATCTAAGTCCCAAGCTATTTCAGCTCCTGTCACAAACAATTTTCCTCCTTGACTCAAATAATCTTTTACTTTATTCTGTTCATAGGAATTGAAAGTTTCGTCCACTGTGGATTCATCCCCCAGAAACCAAAAAACTATATCGAAGTCGCTCAGTTTTATCTTACCGGAGATTACCTGATCATTCATACATGTGCTTACATTTACATGCCCAACTGCATCGTACAATCCAAGGAGGTAAGTGGTAGAGGCAAAATCATGAGTCGGTTTGGTATAAGATGAACGCCTGTGAAATCCATCAACTATAAGTAATTTTTTATTTCCTCCAAATCTATAATTCAAAGTTCCGTACATATCACTATTCTCACTTTGCGTTCCTGCTTTATTGACAGCGGTTATCCAAAAATAGTATGTTTCGGATCTTTCATCAATACTATCCAATTCAAATTCGGTAATATCGGGTTTCAATATATTGGTATCGGCAAGTATCCTCAAATTTTCAAGATATGGATTTACATTGTAGTATATTCTATATCCGGCAATAGAGCCCTGACTAAGTTTTTTCCATTTGATTCTTACTCCTTTGCTATCATTTATAGGTTCAACTGACAACAAAACAGGTGTTTTTGGAGCTGCTGTTTTTATTTCTATCGTTTTGCTTAAAGATGATTGTTTATTATCATTGTCTTTTATGGTTAGAGTGATTGTATAATTACCGTCCGAAGCATATGCATGTTTCACTATTTTTCCGGTATCTATCGCTGTACTATCTCCAAAGTCCCAATTGTATTCAATTATTTGTCCGTCATCTGCTGATTTTGATGCATCGAATGTCAATTCGTCTCCTGCTCCGGCAGGAATTCCAGTAATATCAAAAGAAGCAAAAGGAGCTCCATCATTATTGACAGCTAAACTCACATCCAATCCTGTATATTTATCGGCTTGAATTATAACTGTTTTATTTAGATCAAAATATCCACTTCTTGAATAACTGATAGTATAAGTACCGGGTTGCAAATTGCCAATGCCATAAAACCCATTGTAGAAATCATCACCAAAGTAGGTAATATTTCCGGGATTGATTGTTACTTTTACATTATTAATCACATTACCTGTTTGTCTGTCTTTGACTATACCACCTACTCTTCCGGTTTTAAATCCATCAACCTTGAAATATTTACAAAAGGATTTCGCCAATGCCCAAGCATAATTTCTGGAATACTGTTGGTTTTTTAATCTTAAAGCCTCCTCAAGAAAATCATGAAAAGAGCCTTCTGAAAGGGTAGCCGGCATATTAGTATTTCTTAGTACGCCTAAGTTAAAACCCAAAAATGATTTATCACCCCTATTGTAACTTCTTGTGGTCTCAAGCAAATCAACTAAATTAGGGCCCATCAAAGCCCCCATTGCTTTGGCATCCGCAAATGCAGGGCTATTATCTTCTCCTCTGAATAATACTAGTGAATAATTTGTTCCTCCATAAGCTGCATTAGTATGATTTGAATGGAAATAATCCGCACCAAATGCATTGGCTATAGCTACCCTTGCAGATAAAGCGATATCATCTGCATCATCATTTCCGTTTCTAGTCATTTTTACATTTGCACCGAGGGATATCAATAACTCTTTTTCATTTTGAGCAGTCATAAAATTACCTTCGGATTCCCAAAATATCAGTCCGTGAGGTAATTCTATACGTCTATCATTGCCTGCATCATGACCACCATGACCAGGATCAATACATATTTTTATGCCCTGCAATTGACCAAAAGAACTAATGCTCGTAAGTATTAAAATCAGAATAGGAAAAAGATATTTTGCTTTCATATGTTTATTATTTTATTTTCATCAAATACACTCTTCCTTCTTCTGTGTTATATACCACTTTTTTACCGTCATTAGAGAGATTTGGATAAAGGGCGATTAAATCTGAATTTTCAGTAAGATTCTTCTTGATTTTTCCATCCGGAGAAACCATTAAAATATCAGATTTTGTGTATTTATGCCCATCGTCATAATCTTCCATTCCTATAATCCATTTGCCATCATTGCTCCACTGAGCAGCATCCAATTTTCCTAATTCTTTCATAGTTTTTCCTGTTAAATCAGCTATAATTGCTCCTTTTTTAGGATAATTGTACAGAATCCTTTTTTTGTCAGGAGATAATGAAACCCAAATATAATTACCTTCTCCTTGAGGATTGATATTGGATTTTTTACCACCGGAATACAAGGATAGATTGAGGTTGTTATCGGTAAATGCAATTGTTATGTTCTTAGGGTTTGTTTTTGTTTTTTTGCCTGAAATATCAAAAGCCTTAACAACATCACCTTCCAAGTAATAAACATTAGAATTGTCGACACTCAATAATTTAATATCCCTCTTGTCCGTTACAACAGGAACTATGATTTTCTCAGTGATATCCTGCAAAAATAAGCTTGTCAATCGCCTTCTGTTCTTAAACTCATGTGTTTGATAAGCGACATACTTGCCATCGGGAGTAATTTTTGGATACATTCCTGCACCTTGTTTTGAAGTCAAATGCTCTACAACATCGTTTTTAAAATCATATACGGCAAGTCTTTTGTCATTTTCAGAGCTAACTATTAGTTTATCTCCAGTGGGGACAAATTTCGCTTTGAAAAATCCCTTATCCAATAGAGAAATCATTTTATTTTCCGCTTGTCTATTTTCGATTTTTGTTTTATTGACAGTTTTAGCCGGCTTATCCGCACAAGAATAAAAAGAGGCAAATAGCAAAAGAATAATTATTTTTAAGAATAAATTTTTCATATCGTATAGGTTTAATTATTTTTTAAAAAAAGCTACTAAATCATCATATGCAATTTCATTTTGTTCTCCTGTCTGCATATCTTTAATGGAGACCACTCTCTTATCCATCTCATTTCCTCCTAAGAGCGCAACAAAAGGTACTTCAATAGAATTTGCGTATTTCATTTGTTTTTTCATTTTTGCAGGACTGGGGTATAGATCCGCTTTTATTCCCCTTCTTCTCAGATTAGATGTCAGCTTAAAAGCCTCTCTATGTGTATATTCATCGAATGCAATAAATAGTACATCAAGTGGGTTAACAAGGTCTTTTGGGAACATTTCTTTTTCTGTCATCACATCAAATATTCTTTCTGCCCCAAAACTTATTCCCACGCCGGACATACCTTTTTTATCAAATACCTCCGTTAATTCATCATACCTTCCACCTCCACCGAGACTACCCATATCTGCATCTTCTGCTGCGACTTCAAATATACAACCTGTATAATAATTGAGTCCTCTCGCCAATGTCGGATCAAATTTAATCTTATTATTCAGCGGTGTAAGATAGAGATATTCAAATACATCTTTTATTTCCTTTAATCCTTTAGAATCTATATCGTGATGTTCAAACCAATCTACTAGTTCGCCTATTCCTCCGATTTCAAGATATTTTTTAATCCCTTTCACTGCTTTAGGACTTATACCGCGAATGAGGAGGCTTTTTTCCACTCCTTCCCATTCGATTTTATCCAATTTGTCTATAGCTACTGTGATTTCATTGAAGAATTCGCTTGCACCAACAGCTCTTGTCATTTCTTCTAAAACCTTTCTGTTATTTATCCTTATTTCAACAGGGATATCCAGTTTTGTAAAAACATCATCGTATATTTTCACGAGTTCAGCTTCATACATCAAGGATTCCGAACCAATAGCATCTACATCACATTGATAGAATTCCTGGTATCTTCCCTTTTGTGGTCTATCAGCTCGCCATACAGGCTGAATTTGGTATCTTTTGAAGGGAAAGCTCAGTTCATTTTCGTGCATTACAACAAATCTCGCAAAAGGAACGGTAAGATCATAGCGCAACCCCCTTTTGGTAATCTGTAGTAGCAATTTTCTTGAGTCTTTTTCATCCAATGCACTTTGATCCACTTTACTCAAGAAATCCCCATTATTTAGAATTTTAAATAAAAGTTTATCCCCTTCTTCACCGTATTTACCCGTCAAAGTAGCCAATGATTCAAAACTTGGTGTTTCTATTGGAAGATACCCATATATTTCAAATACTGACTTGATAGTATCAAAGATATATTTTCTTTGAATTACTTGTTTAGGTAAAAAATCTCTAGTTCCTTTTAGAATGCTTGCTTTCACGTGTTTTAAATTTATGCTCACAATTGTTAATATCCGAACGGTAAAAGTACGAAGTTTAAAGAATTTTAATCTATTGTTTTTCGAAAAAAATAATAAATTATTGATTTGGTTTGTTAGAATAATAAAAAAATATGTACCAATATGTATACAAACGCCTGAGAAGTTTTGCTTTCGCACAAGAAGGACTAAAATATTTAATAAAAAATGAACCCAATGCCAGAATACATATTATCATTAGTTTAATGGTAATAATTGCCGGATTTGCTTTTGATATTTCATCGTCAGAATGGTTTGTAATAGTAATATCAATTGGACTTGTTATAGGTTTTGAAATCATTAATACCTCTATTGAAAAACTTGCTGACCATGTATCTCCCAAATGGAATGAAGATATCAAAGTAGTAAAAGACCTTGGTGCTGCTGCAGTGTTGATAACAGCTTTAGCTGCTTTTATTATTGGATTGATTATTTTTATTCCAAAGGTTTTGTAGTTATAATAATATAGATTCAACTGATAAGTATTTGATAAGCGAATGTTTCAGATTTCGCTTTTAGTATAAATGGTATTACTCATGTAATGATGCACAGATTCTTTCACTATCAAATGAGATTTATTTTCTTGATTTTTGATAATTCTAAATTATTCATGGAGTCTTGCTAACTTTTTTTGCCGACAATAAGCTGCTCTCCCAATTTAAGTCTGTAAGAGTTGGTGATATTATTCCATTTTTTTATTTGTGAGACCGATGCATCATATTTCCTTGATAAATCCCAAAGCGTATCTCCACTACGGATAGTATGATATTTGTATTTGCCAAATAAATACGGTTCTGTAGATGTTCTTTTTGATCTTTTCTTTCCGGCTTTGGCTCTAACAAGGAGTTTTTGTCCAGGTTTTATCCTATTGCTATGGAGTCCATTTATTCTTTTCAATTCTCGAACAGACATATTGAAATTTTGTGCTATTTGCCCCAGTACTTCTCCTCTTCTTACAGTATGATATTTCCCCTTGATTTTACCTGTAGATTTACCTTTTGATTTTTTTCCATAAGAGGAATTATTTCCCATAAAAACCACAAGTTTTTGTCCAGGATATATCCTTGAAGTTCGAAGACCATTCCAATCTCTTATTTTTCTGACGGTGGTATGGTATTGTCTTGCTATTTGCCCTAGTACTTGTCCCCTTCTCACTATATGAATTGTCCTTTCTTTTGCTTTTTTTATTTGGGCTAATAGTTTCTCTTTTTCTATGCCTTTACTTGATTTAAAATTGTAAATATCATTTTCGTGATCCAAATAATATCCTACTTTTTCTCTTGGTAATCTCAATATATAGTTATTTTCATTTGTAGCAGGGATAATACCGTGTTTATACCCGGGATTGAGAAAGCTAAGGTCTTCTTTATCTATTCCCAAATATTCTGATATCTGATCAAATGATAGCACGTCTCTCACCGATACGCTATCGATACCATCAGCTAAAATGCCTGGATTAATAGGATAAATATTATGTTCAATACTGAAATTGAAAATATAGTTTACAGCGATAAATGCCGGTACATATCCTCTTGTTTCCCTCGGCAAGAAAGGCCAAATAGCCCAATAATCTTTAACTCCTCCTGCTCTTCTGATCGCTCTGTTGACATTGCCCGGACCTGAATTGTATGCGGCTAAAGCCAATTCCCAATTGTGATATATCTTATACAAATCTTTTAAATGCAATACTGCTGCCTCTGTGGCCTTGTATGGATCAAACCTATCATCAACTAAAGAATTTGCTTTTAAGCCGTATCTCTTTCCGGTACTGTACATAAATTGCCATAAACCTTTGGCTCCGGCTCTACTACCGGCGGTAGGATTGAGTGCACTCTCTACAACAGCGAGATATTTTAATTCCAAAGGCATATTGTATTTGTCTAAAACCTGTTCGAAAATAGGGAAGTAAATTTCTTTCAATCCCAACATTCTGGCTGTTTGTTTTCTATTTCTATTAGCATATACATTGATAAAACCCTTGACATGCTCATTGTATGTCAGATTCATCGGTGTCTGCAAATCCAACATCGCTATCCGAAGATTATAAACAGAATCGCTAAATTCGGGTTTCTCTCCGGGAGCATAACCGTATTTATTTAGTTTGTCACGATTGGTTTCAAACTTATATTTATTGAAAAAATTTATTTTCGTAAGCTTATCCAATTGCTCCATAAGAGCAGAACCTTTAAGCATAGTGTTATCAGCATATATCTTACTATTCTTATTGTATTTGTTTTTAAAGACCTTGGCAAAAGCAGCGGTATCATTTAGTATTTGCTGAACGAGGCTTAATGTATCTTTATCCGGAGCAATAACTATTTCATTAGAGGCGGTATCTGCAAATATGGAATCTTCATAGCTTAAGGTATCGTCTAATACTATATCCTCTGAAGAAGAATCTATTTCTGCAATAGGTTCTAATTCCTCAAGTGCAGCAATTTTTTCTTCTTGGGGCCTTTCAGTTTTTACCGCTATATTCCTTAAGAATTGGCAAGAGTTAAAACCAAGGAATAAAATAATAAAAAATACTGTAAGATATGTTCTGTTCATAGATAGTTTTATTTCAAACGACAAAAATAATAAAATTTGTATGTTTTTCTTCTGAAAATGGGCTCATTTCATATTTTTTCGTTTTCAATGTTAACATTCAACTCCATTCGGAGTTGTGTTTCAAAATAAAATTCAATTTATAGCGGGTTTTACCCACGGCTAGTCACATTTATCCCCTATCTGGTATCTTATTTCTACATAAAATACACCAGTCGCTATATGAAATCACTTTATAAAAAAAACTTTGTGTAATCTCAACTAAATATATCAATTCTTTGTTTTAAATAGTGTCTGAAAGAAAACAGGCACTAATTATTATCTGGATTTTGATATTCATTCTGTATAAAAAAGAATTATAGACATGGCAGCAACAGAATCAAATATGTTAGCTTTAGGAACAAAAGCTCCTTATTTTCAATTGTACGATACTATTAGCAAGGATATGGTATCAATTAATGATGTGAAATCAAATAAAGCTACGGTAGTGATTTTTATTTGTAATCACTGTCCTTATGTTCATCACATCATGCAGAAATTTATAGAAATTGCCAAAAATTTTATTTCCAAAGGAGTAAGTTTTGTAGCGATTAGTTCAAATGATGTTGAGAATTATCCGCAGGATCACCCGGATTTGATGAAAATGATGGCTGATATGTGTCAATTGCCTTTTCCGTATCTTTATGATGAAACTCAACTTGTAGCAAAAGAGTATCAAGCTGCTTGTACTCCGGATCTTTATATTTTTGACAAAGATATGAAGTTGGCATATAGAGGAAGATTTGATGAAACCAGACCTCAATCAGGGGTAAAAGCCACCGGTATCGATTTTAAAAATGCTTTGGATGATATCTTAAACGGAAAGGCCGTTCAAGCAAAACAATTACCAAGTATAGGATGCAATATTAAGTGGAAAAAATGATATTAATCAAATATATAAATAAACTATTCAAGTTATTGTTGATTATCCCTATAAGGATATATCAAAAATTGCTCTCTCCATTGTTGGGAAGTAATTGTAGATATACTCCTACTTGTTCACATTATACAGTAGATGCAATTGAAGAATGGGGTGCACTGAAAGGTGGATATATGGGAATAAAACGTATCCTGAGTTGCAATCCATGGGGAGGTTCAGGATATGATCCTGTACCAAAAAATCCACATAAACATATTCACGACGAAAATTGCGATCACAAACATTGATACAGCGACATTAGCCTTTTATGCCATATATATAGGAAAATGTATCATTTTACATTAACGAGAACTCATCTCAATCCTACCTTATAAGGCAGGAAGCTACAACACGTATTTTGCTGGAATCGCAAAAACCTTTCATTTATTTTGTGATTGTAGCCTCTATGGTAAATCCAATATCGTTTGATATCAAATAATTCACCGGAATACCCGGAGAGCCTTTCATATGATATTTTAGATTCCAATCTGTACGATCTACAGAGAAATCTTCCGATTTTATTGAGACAGCATCATCATTGATATTGACATTTGCTTTAAAAACGATGCTTTTCGTTACATCTTTTATTGTCAGATTTCCTGTAATCTCTGAATTATAGTCACCGGATATATTTTTTATACCTGTTAATTCAAATTTAGATGTCGGATATTTTTGTGCATCAAAAAAATCTCCTGATTTAAGGTGTTTGGTGAGATCTCTTTTTTCATCACTTCCCTTTGGAAAACTTTCTACTGTAAGAGAATTCATATCAATTAATATTATAGCATTTGATAGTTGATTTTTGTTGACAGATACTTCTGCATTCTTTAAAAACACATTGCCAAATCTTTTGTTAGTGCCTCCCAAATGTGAAGCACGCCATTTGACTACACTTCCGCTTTTAATTTTTTGATAATTATTTGAGTTGTTATTGCTTTGCTTTGTCACTTTTTTTGCCTCTCCTGTTTCAGCCTTTTTGCCATTATTAGAACAAGAACTAAGTATTGTTGCGAAAACAAGTAATA